>NZ_JBHZAH010000065.1:0-27711 GCF_042754225.1 Rhodococcus sp. NPDC059234 | reverse complement strand
GCGCGCCCTCGCCGTGGGCGAGGACGCGCACAGTCGCGTGTCAGTGCAGGCGCCAGAGCGGGGAGACCGGGCCGTGCCCGGCGCCGAGGTCGTAGGAGGCCGCCAGGCAGCGAGTGACCCACTCCTTGCCGAACTCCACCGCGGCCGGCATCGAGTACCCGTGCGCCAGAGCGCACGCGATCGCCGCGGCCAGGGTGTCGCCGCCGCCGTGGTCGTTGCCGGTGTCGATCCGCGGGCTGGTGAACTCGTGGAAACGTTCCCCGTCGAACAGCAGATCGGTCGACTCGGTCGACGTGCGCAGGTGCCCGCCCTTGACCAGAGACCACTGTGCACCGAGCGCGTGCAGGGCCTCGGCGGCCCGGCGGGCGGACCCGTCGTCGACCACCTCGATGCCCGTGATGAGCCGGACCTCGTCGAGATTCGGTGTGACCAGCGAGGCGATCGGGATCAGCGTGTTGCGGACCGCGTCGAGTGCCTCCGCGTGCAACAGCGGGTCGCCGTGCATGGACGCGCACACGGGGTCCACGACCAGGGGCACGGCCTGCCCCTTGCCGATCCCGACCTCGCCGCACACCTGTGCGACGGACTCGATGATCGCGGTCGAGGCCAGCATCCCGGTCTTCGCGGCGCTCACCCCGATGTCGCCGACCACCGACCGCACCTGGTCGGCCACGATCTCGGGGGGGATCTCGTGAAACCCGCTGACCCCCACCGAGTTCTGCACCGTCACCGCGGCCACCGCGACGCACGCGTGGACGCCACACATGGCCATGGTGCGCGAGTCGGCCTGGATGCCGGCGCCGCCACCGGAGTCGGTCCCGGCGATGGTGAGGACTCGGATCGGGGTCTGTCCGTCGGGGGTGAGGGGCAAGAACTTCACGGGGTGGACACTACCGGGAGGTAGACCTGGCTTCCCGTGCCCGCGAACTCCGCGGACTTCTCCGCCATCCCGGCCTCGATCGCGGCCGCGTCGGTCAGTCCGTTGCGTTCGGCGTACTCGCGCACGTCCGCCGAGATCCGCATCGAGCAGAACTTCGGTCCGCACATCGAGCAGAAGTGCGCGGTCTTCGCCGGCTCCGCGGGCATGGTCTCGTCGTGGTACTCGCGCGCGGTGTCCGGGTCCAGCGAGAGCGCGAACTGGTCGCGCCAGCGGAACTCGAAGCGCGCCTTGGACAGCGCGTCGTCGCGCTCCTGCGCGCGGGGGTGCTGCTTCGCGAGATCCGCCGAGTGCGCAGCGATCTTGTAGGTGATGACGCCGACCTTCACGTCGTCCCGGTTCGGCAGCCCCAGATGTTCCTTGGGCGTCACGTAGCAGAGCATCGCGGTGCCTGCCTGCGCGATGATCGACGCGCCGATCGCGGAGGTGATGTGGTCGTACGCGGGCGCGATGTCGGTGGCGAGCGGTCCGAGCGTGTAGAACGGGGCCTCCTCGCAGAGCTCTTCCTCGAGCCGCACGTTCTCCACGATCTTGTGCATCGGCACATGGCCGGGGCCCTCGATCATCACCTGCACGCCATGCGATTTCGCGATCTTCGTCAGCTCACCCAGGGTGCGGAGCTCGGCGAACTGCGCCTCGTCGTTGGCGTCGGCGATCGAGCCCGGACGCAGGCCGTCGCCGAGCGAGAACGTGACGTCGTAGCGCGCGAGGATCTCGCACAGCTCCTCGAAGTGCGTGTACAGGAACGACTCCCGGTGGTGGGCCAGGCACCAGGCCGCCATGATCGAGCCGCCGCGCGAGACGATCCCGGTGACCCGCTTGGCGGTCAGCGGGACGTACCGCAGCAGTACGCCGGCGTGCACGGTCATGTAGTCGACGCCCTGCTCGCACTGCTCGATCACGGTGTCGCGGTAAATCTCCCAGGTGAGCGCGGTCGGGTCGCCGTTCACCTTCTCCAGCGCCTGGTAGATCGGCACCGTGCCGACCGGGACCGGCGAGTTGCGCAGGATCCACTCGCGGGTCTGGTGGATGTCCTTGCCGGTGGACAGGTCCATGATGTTGTCCGCGCCCCAGCGCGTGGCCCAGACCATCTTCTCGACCTCCTCGGCGATGGAGGAGGTGACCGCGGAGTTGCCGATGTTCGCGTTGATCTTCACCAGGAACCGCTTGCCGATGATCATCGGCTCGGACTCCGGGTGCTTGTGGTTCGCCGGGATCACCGCTCGGCCCGCGGCGACCTCCTCGCGCACGACCTCGGGCGAAACACCCTCGCGCACGGCGCAATAACGCATTTCGGGCGTGACGATCCCGGCCCGCGCCCACGCCAGCTGGGTCCGAACGGGCTTGGATTCCCCGTCGCCACGCTCGCCCCCGATGTCGACCGCGGCGGGTTTGGTCCAACCGTCGCGGGTCCTCGGCAGGCCCGCCTCGAGGTCGATGTGGGCACCGGCGTCGGTGTACGGGCCGGAGGTGTCGTACAGGTCCAGGTGTTCGCCGTTGCTCAACTGGACGCGCCGGACGGGCACTCGCATCCCGTCGACGTCGAGGTACTGCTTGCTGCTGCCCTCGATGGGGCCGGTGGTGACAGTGCTGGTCGTGACAGAGGTGTCCCTCATGCGTGCTCTCCCTACGCCGGCATTACCCGGTCAGGTTCGACGGTCGACGGCCCTGGTCGCTCCGAAGAGCTAGCCGTCCTCTCAGCCCGCTGGTGCGAGCCCCCGTGGGGTTGTGTAGTTGTTTCGGCGCCGACCCTAGACCCGGCCCCGTGTGCTGCGCCACTCCGGGTCCACCGGCCGGGCGGGATTTGAGTGATCCCGCTCACAAATGTCTGCCGATTGACCTATAGTGGCGTGGGTCACATTTGGGTTACGGGCGGGGTAGGGAGACGGGTTCATGATTGCGGATTCACCGACCGCGGAAGTGTCGAACAATGCTGGTCAGAGTCGCTTCGAGCTTCGGCTGAACGGCGATCTCGTCGGCATTCTCGGTTACTACGAGTTGGACACGAACGCGGGCGTCGGGGTCCGTGGCGGCCGGCGCGCGGGCCCGCCCGTCGTCTCGTTCATGCACACCGTGATCGTGGAGGACTTCGGGCATCGCGGCCTGGCCGCGGTCATGGTCCAGCGCGCGCTTGATGCGGCCCGCGAGTACGGCTGGAAGGTTCGCCCGGTGTGTACCTACCTGCAGCGATTCATCGCCGACAATCCCCAGTACCGAGACGTGCTCGCTCCACTGTGATCGTCGGGCCGCGGCCTGCTTTGTGCCGATTCGGCCACGATTCGAAGAAGTCTGGGCGACAAACAGGCGAGGGGCTCGTGGTGCGGCGGCGCGATGGCGCCGGGGCTGCTTGCATGGCGATGTGGATCACATCTTCAAGCGACATCACGTCCAGGCAGCGGCGGTGAGCACGCCCGTCGTTGCGACGGCGAACCCGGCGCTCGCGCGCGTCGAGGACAATCCGTCGCACTCGCGTTTCGACCTGTGGGTCGGCGACGAGTTGGTGGGAATCCTCGGCTACCGAAGTGGGCGCGACGACCCCGGTGCGCCGCTGTCGGGTGGCCCGCAGGGCGCCGATCCCGAGGTGGTCGCCCTGATGCACACCGTGGTCAAGGAGGACTTCGGCGGTCGCGGATGGGCCGCGATCCTGGTTCGTGAGGTGCTCGAGGAGTCGCGGGTGCGGGGCTGGCGGCTGCGGCCGGTCTGCACCTACGTCCAGCGATACCTCGGCACGCACACGGAGTTCCTGGGGCTGATCGACGGCGACTGACCGCACTTCGCGGAAATTCGAGAGCACTGCTCTTGCAGTCTCGGGCGCGGGGGTGAATACTGCTCTCAACAGAGAGCGCTGCTCTCGTCCGAGGTGGGGAGCAAATCATGATCGACACAACCGTCCGACCGCAGACCCGCCGCGGGGGCGCGACCGCCGCGGCCGCGCTGTTCGGCGTCTCCGGGCTGCTGTTCCTGCTCTATCCCGCCGTCCGGCCGTACTCGGACTACCTGAACGAGACCACTCTCGACGGCGCACGCGCGTACGCCTCGGGCGGCTGGGTCGCCGCACACGTGTTCGGCATGCTCGGGTTCGTGTTGCTCGGGTTGGCGATGCAGGCGCTGCGGGACGTCCTCCGTGGCACGCCCGCCGATCGGATCGGCATCGCCGCCACCGTGGTGACGTGGGTCGGCGTCGGCCTGACCCTCCCGTACTACGGCGCCGAGGACTTCGCCCTGCACTCGGTCGCGATCCGTGCGCTCGGTGACGGCTCGCCGGACCTGCTCGACCTGGTCGTGCAGGTGCGGGGCGGCGGTACGCAGATGACGATGTTCGCGTCGGGGCTGGTGCTGGTCGCCGCGGGCGCGGTGACGGCCGCGGTCGCGATCTGGCGGTCGGGAGTGCTCGCCCGGTGGAGCGGGATCCCGCTCGCGGTCGGCTTCGCGCTGTTCGTCCCGCAGTTCTTCGGACCGCCGTGGGTACGGGTCGCGCACGGCGTCGTGCTGGCCGCCGGCGCGCTGTGGCTCGCTGCGGAACTGCTGCGGCCCCGTCGCGACGCAGCCGACGCGCGCTAGGCGAGCTCGACCACCACCGGTGCGTGGTCGCTGGCGCCCTTACCCTTTCGTTCTTCGCGGTCGATCGACGCACCGGTGACCCGGGCGGCCAGCGCGGGCGAGGCGAGCTGGAAGTCGATCCGCATGCCCTGCCGCTTCGGGAAGCGCAGCTGCGTGTAGTCCCAGTAGGTGTAGACGCCGGGGCCGGGCGTGAACGGCCGGACCACGTCGGAGAAGCCCGCGTCGACGAAGGCGTGGAACGCGTCCCGCTCCGGCTGCGACGTGTGGGTCTTGCCCTCGAACAGGGCCGGATCCCACACGTCCTCGTCGGTCGGCGCGACGTTCCAGTCGCCGACCAGCGCGACCTGGGCGTTCGGGTCGTCTGCGAGCCACTTGACCGCGTCGTCACGCAGGGTCGCGAGCCAGTCCAGCTTGTACTCGTAGTGCGGGTCGGACAGCTCGCGACCGTTCGGGACGTACAGGCTCCACACCCGCACCCCGCCGCAGGTCGCGCCGATCGCGCGGGCCTCGACCACCGGGGTGGCGATGTCCAGGCTGTCGGCGGCGGCCTTCGCGAACCCGGGCTGGCCCTCGAACCCGATCTGCACGTCGTCGAGTCCCACCCGCGAGATGATCGCCACCCCGTTCCACTGGCTCAACCCCACGTGCGCGACCTCGTAGCCGAGGTCGGTGAACCGGTCCGTGGGGAACTGGTCGTCGCGGCACTTGGTCTCCTGGATCGCCAGCACGTCCGTCTCGGTCCGCGCCAGCCAGTCCACGATCCGGTCCGTCCGGGCCCGCACCGAGTTCACATTCCACGTCGCCAGTCGCATGCCAGGCAGCGTAGTGCTCGGCGAGGACGGTTCAGTCGGGGGCGGTCGCGTACCGGTAGCGGTGGTGATCGATGAGCCCGAGGGTGCGGTAGAGCGCGATGGCCGCGTCGTTGTCCGCGGCCACCTGGATGTACGCGTGGGTGGCGCCGTTGTCACGTCCCCAGCGGATCATCTCCGCGCACATCAGCAGGCCGAGTCCGCGTCGCCGGTGCTCAGCCGCGACCTCGACCGCGGCCAGGCCCACCCAGTGCCGCCCGTCCGGCGCCTCTGTGACCGCAGCCCGCGCGATCGCGAGCAGTTCGGTGTCCGGGCTGCCGAGTGCACCGAATCCGAGTCGGCCGTCCCGGACGGCGCCGAGCACAGCCGGCGCGCACGCGGGCAGCGACTCGCCGTGATAGTGGTACAGCGGCAGCCAGCGTTCGTCCGGTACGTCCGCCACCGTGACCAGCGAATCACCTTCGGGCAGGGTCAGATTCGCGATGTCGGCGGCCATGACAAGAACCTCGTCGGAGACCTCCCAGCCCTCGGGCGCGGTGCCGAGGCGGTCGGGCAGCAGCAGCTGCAAACGCTGGCCCCGGTCGGCGTACCAGGCGCGCAGCCGCTCGGCGGTGTCGCCGGTGTAGAGGTCGCCGATCCGGTCCGCCTTGCCCAACGGGACCGCTGCGTTGGCGCGCCGGGTGAAGCCGTCGCCGAACCGAGCCAGCCATCCGTTCACCCAGGTCTGCTCGGTGCCGGGCCAGCCGTCGGCCGCGGCCAGCTCCAGGGCCCGGATCTCCCTCGTCAGCACCGGGCGGGCGCCGAGGGCCTTGAGCGCGACGACCTGGTCGGGGGAGACCTGCACGACCCGTCCGTCCGGAGCGCGGACCACGACGGCGGGAGCCAGCGAGACCAACTCGCCGATGATGTCCGTCAGCGGCTGCGGATAGCCCGGCGGAAGCTTGTAGCGCAGGACGACCCTGCTCCCGAGAGCAGCCTCAGTCATCGTGGCCGAACGGATCCTCGACCGTGCCGGGGATCCAGCTCTGCCCGGGCACGCCCCAGCCTGCCCGCTTGATCGTCTTCTTCGCTGCGCGTGCGTTGCGACCGATCAGCATGTCCGTGTACAGGAATCCGTCGAGGTGGCCGACCTCGTGCTGCAGCATCCGGGCGAAGAAGCCGTTGCCCTGGATATCGACCGGGTCGCCGTTGACGTCGATGCCGGTGACCCGCGCCCAGTCCGCGCGACCGGTCGGGAACTGCTCGCCCGGCACGGACAGGCAGCCCTCCTCGTCGTCGTCCGGGTCGGGCATGGTCTCGGGCAGTTCCGACGTCTCGAGCACCGGGTTGATGACCTCGCCGCGGCGCCGCTCGCCGTCGCCGTCGCCGTCGTAGTCGGGGCAGTCGTAGACGAACAGTCGCAGCGCAACGCCCACTTGGTTCGCGGCCAGGCCGACGCCGTTCGCGGCGTCCATCGTGTCGTACATGTCGGCGACGAGCTCGGCTACCTCGGACACGGGTTGCGTCACCGGTTTCGTGGGCTCGTGGAGCACCGGGTCGCCAACGATCCGGATGGGAAGAATTGCCATGGTGAGAAGGATAGTGGGGGTCCCGCGGGTTACCCGGACGGTGGTGGGCGTGAGCGACGCGCCAGCACGCCGAACCCGGGGCCGACGTGGCGATCGTGGTTGAATCAGTAGCCGAAGAACAACTGTGTAATTTCGTTGCTCGGTCACGTGAAGCCGACCGGGTGTCCGGGGAACTTTAGGTTTCGCTGAAATTGGGCGAGAGCTCGAAGTGGGGAGTGAGATGGACGGCGCAGCAGCGCGTAGCCGGAATTCCGAGCACACCGACCCGCAGGCCACCGACGAGGTGGGCGCGGACGGACTCACCCGCCGCGACCACGACATCCTGTCCTTCGAACGCCAGTGGTGGAAGTACGCGGGGGCGAAGGAAGAGGCCATCAAGGAACTCTTCGACATGTCCGCCACCCGCTACTACCAGGTCCTGAATGCGCTGGTCGACCGGCCGGAAGCCCTCGCCGTCGACCCCATGCTGGTGAAGCGACTGCGTCGGTTGCGGGCCAGCAGGCAGAAGGCGCGCGCGGCCCGCCGGCTCGGATTCGACATCACCTAGGTGCCGGCGACGATGCCGCGGCCTCTAAGGTCGGTACCGTGAGTACCCCGCAGCCTGCACCGTCAGGACCGCCGCTTCGCGCGCTCGCGATGGTCCTCATCGCCCTCGCCATCGCCTTCGCGGGCATCGGCGCGATGGCACTCTCCGGCTCGGGCTCGGACACCAAGCCCACCGAGGTGGTGCCCAGCGTCGCTCCGGTCACCGCGAGCCCGAACAGTCCCGGGGCCTCGGCGCGTGCGACCACCCCGGCCGTCACGTCCGTGGCCTCCGCGACACCGACGACCAGCGCGGTCGCCTCGGCGTCGGCCGTCGACAAGTCCGCCGTGCCGGTGCGGGTGTTCAACAACAGCACGGTCAGCGGTCTCGCCGCGCAGACTGCGAGCACAATCGAGGCGGACGGCTGGCACGTCTCCGAGACCGGCAACTACAGCACCGGGAACGTCGCCAGGACGACGGTGTTCTACTCGCCCTCCTCCGCCACCGAGAAGCAGGCGGCGCTCGAGATCGCGTCGGCCCTGGGTGCCACGGCGGAACCGCGCTTCGCGGGGATCCAGTCGGCCTCGCCGGGCGTGATCGTGATCGTCACCTCGCCGTAGGCGGGTCGCGGATCCGAGCGGCGCGTGGTCAACTATCGCGCGTCGTAGACCACCGGTCGGCCGGATCGCCCGGCTGGCTATGATCAGAGCACTTTCAGCCCATCTCGAAGGAGCGGTTTGATGGCCTTGCTTACCCGACGCGACCCGAACACTGCCGGCCGTGTGTCCTGGCGCGTCGTCGCCCCGATGGTCGCGATCGCGGCCGTTGGCCTCACCGCGTGCTCGAACGGCCAGGAGGCGAGCACGGTTCCCGGCACCACGCCTGCCGTGTGGTCGGGTCAGCCCGCCCCCATCGGTGCCCCCGGTTCGGGTGGCGGCGCCGGTGAGGGTGCCTCCGCCGCGGACCGGATCACTTCCCCGCTCAAGGACTCGCACGGCGAGGCGGCGGGCACCGTCAGCTTCGTGCAGTCCGGTGACCACGTGGTGGTCACCGTCTCCGCGCACGGTCTCACCCCCGGCTTCCACGGCCTGCACGTCCACTCGGTGGGCAAGTGCGAGACCAACTCGGTGGCCCCCACGGGCGGCGCCCCCGGCGATTTCCTCTCCGCGGGTGGGCATTTCCAGGCGTCGGGCCACACCGGCCACCCGTCAAGCGGCGACCTCACCTCGCTGCAGGTGCGCCAGGACGGCACGGCGGAGCTGATGACCACCACCGACTCGATCACCATCGAGGACCTGCAGAACCACGGTGAGGGCACCGCGATCGTCGTGCACGCCGGTGCCGACGACTTCGGCAACGTCCCGGCCCGGTACGCCCCCGGCGGACCGGACGAGGAGACGATGAAGACCGGTGACGCCGGCGCCCGCGTCGCCTGCGCCGTCCTGAAGTAGTCCCGGCGCGGCACAGTCTGCCGCGTTGTCGTGTCCCGACGCCGTGACCGTGGAGATGCTGGCCACTTGCCAGTTCCCGGTCGCGGCGTCGGTGCGTTTGCTGTGGTTGGATCAGCGCTGTGGCAGTCCACTTCGCCGGTTCGCCCCGGCCCACGATCGGCGTCGAGTGGGAGATCGCACTGGTCGACCCGGCCACGCGCGACCTCTCCAATTCCGCCGCCCAGGTGCTGGCCGCCGCAGATTCACTCGCGGGGTCGACGCCGCCGCGACTGCACAAGGAATTCCTGCGCAACACGGTCGAACTGGTGACCGGGATCTGCACGACCACCGCCGAGGCGATGGACGACCTGGACGAGACCATGCGGCTGCTGCGCCGCGCCGCCACCCGCGAGGGCGTCGAGCTGATGTGTGCGGGCACCCACCCGTTCGCGCAGTGGTCCGCGCAGCAGGTCACCCCCAACCCGCACTACGACGAGATGATCGAGCGCACCCAGTGGTGGGGCCGGCAGATGCTGATCTGGGGAGTGCACGTGCACGTCGGGGTGTCCTCGGCGGACCGCGTCTTCCCGATCATCAACGCGATGTTGGTCAAGTACCCGCACCTGCTCGCGCTGTCGGCGTCCTCGCCGATGTGGGCGGGCGTGGACACCGGGTACGCCAGCAACCGGGCGCTGATGTTCCAGCAGCTGCCCACCGCGGGCCTGCCGTTCCAGTTCGAAACCTGGTCGCAGTTCGAGGGATTCGTGCACGACCAGATGAAGACCGGCGTCATCGAGCGCCTCGGGGCCCTGCACTGGGACATTCGCCCGGCGCCGCAGTGGGGCACCATCGAGGTCCGCGTCTGCGACGGCGCCTCGACCGCGGCCGAGCTCAGCGCGCTGGTCGCGTTGACGCACTGCCTGGTGGTGCATTTCGACCGACAGCTCGACGCCGGGGTGGAACTGCCGGGGATGCCGCCGTGGCACGTCCAGGAGAACAAGTGGCGGGCCGCGCGCTACGGGCTGGACGCCGAGATCATCCTCGATGCCGACAGCAACGAGCGGCTGGTGACCGACGACCTGTACGACCTGCTCGAGCAGCTCACGCCGATCGCCCGTGAGCTGGGCTGCGCGGACGAGCTGGCCCGCGTGGCCGACATTCCGCGCCGCGGGGCCTCGTACCAACGTCAGCGCGCGGTCGCCGCGGCCGCCGACGGCGACCTGACCGCCGTCGTGGACTCACTGGTGCGCGAGCTCGACAGTTAAGTCCCTGTTCACGCACCGTTTACTATGTACAGGTGCTGATCGACGACTCGCCCGCCGCTGCGCCGTGGCGACCGTCGCGGGGCGCCCGACCGACCCTGGTCACCATCGCCGTGGCTGTCTTCGTCGCCGTGCTGATCGCGCTTCAGGTGGTGGCCTCGCGCAACGGATTCGAGGGTCCGCTGCAGTCGCTGGCCAGGGATTTCGTTGGTACCCCGAAGTCGATGTCCGTGCCCTGGGCCGGGCTGGCGCTCGCCCTGGTCGGGCTGACCAACCGACAGCGGGTGGTCGCCCTCGCCGCGGCGATCGCGCTGGACCTGGTGTTCCTGCTGGGCAGGCTGGCGGTCGACGGTCCGGTCGCGATCGGCAACGGACCGACCCTCGTGCTCACCGGGATCGGTGTGGTCGCCGCGGTGCGGTGGTCGGGGGAGCGGCGGGCGAGTGCGCTGCGCGGGGTCGCGCTCGGCGCCCTGCTGATCGTCGCGACGAAGGTCGGCGACGTGTGGCTGCAGATCACCGTGATGACCCGGCCGGTCGTGCTCGACCAGTACGTCGAGCTCGCGGACCGGGCGCTGGGCAGTCCGTCGTGGGTCATGGGCCGGGTGGTCGACGCGCTCGGCAGCGCCGGTTACGGGGTGCTGCACTGGGTGTACATCGAGCTGCCGGTCGCCGCGATCGTGGTGGCGCTCTACCAGCTCCGGAACGGCTGGCCGTCGCACTACCTGGTGCGGACCTTCCTCGCGATCGGGCTGATCGGCCCGGTCTTCTACCTGCTGTTCCCCGTGGTCGGGCCCGACTTCGCGTACGGCACCGCGGGTGCCGGATCGCAGCTCGCGAACCTGTGGCCGACCGTCGTGCCGACGGGGACCGACCCGTCGGGGTTCGTGTTCGACACTCCCGCGCCGCGCAACTGCATGCCGTCCCTGCACACCGCCTGGGCGCTGTCGATCTTCATCCACTCCCGCCGCGGTCCGCGGTGGCTGCGCTGGGGCGGCACCTTCTGGCTGGTGTGCACGCTGATGGCCACGCTGGGCTTCGGCTACCACTACGGCGTCGACCTCGTCGCCGGCGCCGTGCTGTGCCTGACCCTCGAGTCGGCGCTGCGGGACCCGGAGCGTGGCTGGGCCCGGTTCCGGGTGCGGCTGGTGGTCGGCGGCGCGATCGTGTTCGCGGCGCTGCTGGCGAGCTACCGGTACCTCGCGGCCCCGATCGCCGAGTTCCCGATGATCTCCGCGCCGTTGATCCTGGGGTCGCTCGCCGCGGTGGCCGTCGCGTTCTACGCCAGCTTCTTCGCCGCGCCGGAGTCGGCGCTGGGCCGGTGGGGTGGGCAGTGCGGTGGCGACGAGGACGAGACGGTCACCGCCGCGGCGTCGCAAATATAGACTCCGCGTATGGGTACCGGACCGGATGCCGCGCTGTCGCTGCGTGAACGGCAGAAGCAGCAGACCCGGTCGCACCTCCTGGAGACCTCCGCCCGGCTGATCGGCGAACGCGGGTACAAGGCGAGCACCATCGAGGACATCGCCAGGGCGGCGGGCATGAGCCGGGCCACGGTGTACTCCTACTTCCCCAGCAAGGAGGCGATCGTCCGGGGGCTCGTGGTGGAGCTGTGGGACGGTGCCGAGGAGCTGTACGTCGAGTTCGGCCGCCTCACCGAGTGGTCGCGACCGACGGTGCGCGGCTGGGTCCAGATGGTGGTCGAGACCTGGGAGCGCAGCGGGGACCGCCTCCGGGTCGGCGCGGCGCGCCTGGTCGACTACGACGATTTCTACCTCGACTACCACCGGCGATTCGTGCGCGCGCTGACCGCCGACGAGCAGCTGTGGGCCCGATTCCCGGCCGACGAGGCCGAGCGGCGGGCGCTGCTGCTGATCAGCGGGCTGGAACTGTTCCTCAACACCTGGCTGGTGCGCGGGTGGGCGCACGACCGGGAGGGGGCCATCGACACGCTGACCGACGTGTGGCGGGCGACGCTGAACGCCGAGGAGCCCGCCGCGGGCGGACGCGCCCGCCGCGGCGGGCGCGCGACCGCCCGCTGACCCCTCACACCAGCGCGAACTTCGCGCGGGCGATGCCGCCGATCTCGGCCAGCGCCAGCCGGGCCCGGGCATGCGCGTCGGCGTGCATCAGAAAGCCGTGCGCCACACCGGGATACCGCAACAGCGCGGTCTGCACTCCGGCGTCGCGCAGCCTGCGCCCGTAGTCCTCGGCTCCGTCACGGGCCACGTCGTGGGACGCGGTGACCACGATCGCGGGCGGCAGACCGGACAGGTCCTCGGCGAGGCTGGGCACCGCGTAGGGGCTGTCGCGACTCGGGTCGTCCCCGAGGTACATGTTCATCGACCACGGGATGTCGCCGGCGGTCACGATCGGGCCGTCGGCGAACTCGAGCACCGACGGCCACTCGACGCTCCGGTCGATCCCGGCGTAGATCAGCAGCTGGAACACCGGCGCCGGTGCCTGCTCGTCGCGGGCACGCAGCGCGACCCCGGCCGCGAGGGTGGCGCCGGCGCTGTCTCCAGCCACCGCGACCAGGTTCGGCCGGGTGCCCAGCTCCGCCGCGTTGTCGAGCACCCAACGGGTCGCCGCGTACGCCTCGTCGGAGGCGACCGGGTAGGGGAACTCGGGGGCGAGCCGGTAGTCGACGCTGACCACCATCGCGCCGGTCGCGGCGGCGAGGTGCCGGGCCATCGAGTCGAAGGACTCGACGCTGCCGATGACGAGGGCGCCGCCGTGGAAGTAGACCATCGCCGGCAGGGTCGCGGCGTCGGTCGGTCGGTAGACGCGGACCGGCAGTGGGCCGTGGGGCCCCGGCAGGGTGCGGTCGTCGACGGCGTGCATCTCGGGCGCGGGCGTGCGCGGCATCGACTCCATCATCGAGCGCGAGGCCTGCACCCCCAACTCGTACATCGGCCGCCAATACTGCTGCCGGGCGGACAGATACGAGGCGACGTCGGGGTCGAGTTCGGTCATGGTGGCTCCGATCCTGGAGGGGGTGGACTCAGTCGCCGACCTTGGCGGCGACCGTGGTCGGGATGCCGATCGCGGACCACTGGGCGTACGCGTCGGGGCCCAGTCGTCGGGCGTGGCCGTCGAGTTGGGCCCACATGGTCGGCGCGACGGTCAGGTCCACAGGGGCCATGACCTGGTCGATGAGCGCGGGCCAGCTCTCGGGCTCGGTGTCGGGTGCGATCGCGCCGTGGGTCTCCGCCTGGATCACGCGGGAGACCAGCCCGCCGCCGACGGTGAACGCCTCGCCGCTCAGTTCGGTGTCGCGGTGCAGCAGGTAGACGGCGAAGGCGCCGACCGCCTCGGGCGGGAAGCGGTCCTGCATGAACTCCGCGAACCCGTCGGCCTGGATGCCTGCCGTCGACCGGGTCCACGCCGCGGGGAGCACCGCGTTGGCGCGCACCCCGGCCGCGGCGCCGAGGATCGCCTGGGTGCGGTTGAGGGCCAGGATGGCGCCCTTCGCCGCGCCGTATCCGGGCATGGCGGGCGAACCCCAGACGGCGTTGGAGGCGACGTTGAGGATCCGCCCGGCGCCGGTCGCCGACAGGTGCGGCCAGGCGGCCTCGCTGATCCGGTGCGCCCCGTGCAGGTGGACGTCGACCTGGGTGTCGAAGTCGCCGCCCGCGCCCGCGTTGTTCACCACGATGTCCAGGCGGCCGAAGGCCTCGACGGCCGCGCCGACGATCCGCTCGGATTCGTGGACCACGTCGCCGGTGACCCCGATCGCCGTGCCGCCGGACTCGGAGATCAGGCGGACAGCGTTCTCGGTGCCGGGTGCGTTGGAGTTCCCGGCCCAGTCGCGGCCGAGGTCGTTGACCACGACCGCGCACCCGCGCTCGGCGAGCATTCGGGCGTAGGTCAGGCCGAGGCCGAAGTCGGAGACGCCGGTGACGAGCGCTACCTGACCGTCAAATCGCAAGGGGCTCATGGTTGTCGGACGCTAGCCGATCGGATCGGCGTTGGGTAGACCCTTTGGAAGAAAAGTAGACTGCGAGTATGGAAAATGAATCGTAGGTATGGACAAACGCCCCGCAGTCCGCCTAGTGTGCCCTGCATCACATCGGTACCGGATCTGTCCGTCCCGCCCCACGGGAATGCGGCGCGGCGCGGCGCGGGTCCGGGTCCCGTCCTCGAGAAGGAGCGTCGATGCCTCCCCTTACCCACGCCTCGTCGCCGGTCCCGGTCGATCGGGACCGGTTGCGGCGGTGCCTGGAGTCGGCCGATCCGGCGGTGCTGCTCGCTGTCCTGGTGCAGCTGACCGGCGACGTGTCGCTGCTGGACCGCCATGCCGGGCAGATCTCCCACGTGCCGGACCCGCCGGAGATGGCGGCCGTCGCCCCGGAATCGATCGTGGGCGAGATCGTGGACCGGCTGATCGAGGCCGTGACCGGCGGCGCGCGGCCCGACGACCGGGTCGACGAGGAGCTGTTCGGTCGACTCGCCCCGCTCGCGCTGGGTGTCCCGGTCCCCGACGAGTTCGTGCCGATGCTGCTCGAGCAGGGCGGATTCCGGTACTACCAGCCGGTCGTACCGCGGACGACCCCGATCCCGGGCACCGTGAGCGTCGCGATCGTGGGTGCGGGCCTCGCGGGGATCGCCGTCGCGATCGCCGCCGCCCGCGCCGGGGTGGCGTACGAGATCTTCGAACGAAACAGTGACGTGGGCGGAACCTGGCACATCCAGAACTATCCGGGGGTCGCGGTGGACACCCCGGCGGCGTACTACTCGCTGTCGAGCGCGCTGAACCCGGACTGGTCCAGCTACTACCCGAAGGGTGGTGAGTATCAGGAGTACCTGCGAGCGGTGGTCGACGAGCACCGGATCCGGGACAACACGAGATTCGGGACCGAGGTCGAGGCGTTGCGGTGGGACGAACCGGCCGCCCGGTGGGAGATCCAGTGGCGGGACGCCGACGGCGGTCGCGGGACCGGGTACGCGTCGGCCGTCGTCACCGCCGCCGGCTACCTCAACCGGCCCAAGTATCCCGACGCCCCGGGACGGGAGGAGTTCGCGGGAGTCAGCGTGCACTCGAGCGAGTGGGACCCCGAACTGGACCTGGCCGGCAAACGGGTCGCGGTGATCGGCGCTGGGTGCACCGCGGTGCAGATCGTCGACTCCCTCGTCGGCGAGGTCGAGCACCTGACCCTGTTCCAGCGGCAGCCGCACTGGGTGGCCCCCCGCAAGCGACGCTCCGACACGGTTCCGGAGGAGCGGCGGTGGCTGGCGAAACACCTGCCCTACTACGCCAATTGGATCCGGCTCAAGTCGTTCTGGGGCTCGTCGGACAACGCCTATCCGGTGGTCGTCGTGGACCCGGAGTGGGCAGAGAATCACCTGTCGATCTCGCCGGCCAACGACTTCCTGCTACGGGACTGCCTGGCCTACATCGACGAGACCTTCGGTGCCGGGAGCGAATTGGCGGAGAAGGTGACACCCGACTTCGCGCCGTTCGGCAAGCGCATCATCCGCGATCCTGGCGGCTACTACCGGGCCCTGACCCGTCCCGACGTGGACGTGGAGGTGGAGGGGATCGACCGGATCGCTCCGGACGGCATCGTGACCGCGGACGGGCGCCTGATCGACGTAGATGTCATCGTGTACGCCACGGGATACCACCTGGACTTCCTGTCCACCATGGAGATTCGTGGCCGTGACGGGGTGACCCTGGGGCAGGAGTGGGCGGGCAACAACCCGCGCGCCTATCGCGGCGGCACCGTCCCCGGCTTCCCGAACCTGTTCATCACCTCGGCTCCCAACGCGAATCCCGGCCACGGCGCAGGCAACAACTTCGCGATCGAGGTCACGGCGCACTTTCTCGTCGAGTGCCTGCAACTGCTCGCCGAACGCGAGGCGACGTCGCTGGAGCCGACCCGGGAGGCCTACGACGAGTACAACGCGCGGATCGACGAGGCGATGGAACGCACCGTGTGGCGGCACACCCCGAGCGCGCACACCTACTACCGAAACGACTCGGGGCGGGTGATCGTCGCCAGCCCCTGGCGGTTGGTCGACGTCTGGTCCGAGCATCGAGCACCGGTGGAATCGCACTTCGTTCTCAGATAGCCCCGGCTCGGACAACTCCCTCGTTCTCAGATGATTCCGGCGGTCTCGGACCGCCCTGGATGAAAGCGGGTCACACGATGTCCTTGTCCACATCACCTGGCGGAGCCAGGGATTCCTCCGCGGTCCGGGCTCCGTCGCCGGCCCCCGAGCGACCCACCCGGTACTGGGTACGCACGCTCCTGATCCTGCTGCTGCTCACCGAGCAGTCGGCGCTCGGGTTCTCGCTGATCGCGCCGACCCTGCCGAAGGTGGCGAACGAGTTCGCCACCCCCAACGTGGTGTGGGTGATGACCGCGTTCACCCTCTCCGGGGCGCTCGCCTCGCCGATCCTCGGCAGGTTGGCGGATTCCTACGGCAAGAAGAAGATGCTCGTCGTGACCGCGACGATCGGCGCGGTGGGTGCCCTGATCTCGGCGGTCGCACCCACGTTCGCGATCTTCGTCCTGGGTCGGTTCCTGTCGGGTGTCGGATTCGCCTGCATGGCACTGGGATACACCCTCATCCGTGATGTGTTCCCGCCGCGGCTGCAGCCGATCTCGATCAGCATCGCGAACACCGGCGTCGGTGCGGTCGGGGTGGGTGCGTTGTTCCTCAGCGGGGTGCTCATCGACCACCTCGGATTCCGTTCGGTGTTCTGGTTCGCGTGCGCATTCTGCGCGCTCGGCGCGGTTCTCACGCTTCTGTTCGTCCCCGAGACCGCCGTTCGCGCGCGGTCGCGGATCGACTGGGCGGGTGCCGGACTGCTCGCGGCGGCGATGCTGTCGATCATGCTCGGCCTGTCGCAGGGCAAGGTCTGGGGCTGGAGCGATCCCCGCATCATCGGCCTGCTGGTGCTGGCGGTCGTCGGGTTCGCCGCGTGGGTGTGGTGGGAGCGCCGGACCGCCGAGCCGCTGATCCGGATCGACCTGATCGCCAATCCCGCCCTGCGTTTCGTGCTGATCGGCGGCGGATTGGCCTATGGCGCAACGACACTGCTGGCAACCATCGTTCCCATGCTCCTGCAGACCTCTGCTGCCCCGTACGGGTTCGGCCTGTCCGCCACCACGATGGCGCTGTGGCTGCTGCCAGGTCAGATGATGATCGTGGCCAGCGGATTCTTCGTCGGCGCCACGGCCGAGTCGATCGGCTTCCGTCGGCACCTGATTCTCGGAGGGGTGCTCATCGCTGTCACCGCGGTGCTGCTGTCCACGGTGCCGAGCGCGGCGGCGGTCGTGGTGGTGGCCTGGATGATCTTCGGATTCGGCTGCATGATCTATGCGGCCGTGCCCAACCTCGCCCTTCTCACCCTCCCGGAAACCGAACGGGCGGTGGGGTCGAATTTCGTCGGGGTCTCGCAGACGCTGTGCGGCACGCTCGTCTCGACGGTCGGCTTCGCGGTCCTGGCCCAGAACGTGCTCAGTAGCGGGGCGCACGGAGTCGTGTACGCCGAGAGCGGGTTCCGGTACGCGTTCCTGGTCGCCGGTGCTGCGGCGTCGATCGGTGCGCTCGTCGCGATCGCGGTGCCGCGGATGCGCGCGTCCGGCGCCACGGGCCCGACCGGCTAGGGGCGGGCGCGCCGGGCCGGGTCAGGGCAGTCGGTCGTCGCGATCGAGATCCCCGACGATCCCCAGCCCGTCCCGGCCGCGCTGCTCCCGGTACGCCACCCGGCCGACGGTGTGCGCGATGACCGGCGCGGTGAGCAGGGTGAACAGTCCGACCAGGATCAGCATCCAGATGTCGACGTTGCCGCGCAGCCGGATCACCGCGCCGATCAGCACCAGCACCAGTCCGATCACCTGCGGCTTGGTGGCGGCGTGCATGCGCGAGAGGGTGTCCGGGAAGCGGACGATCCCGATCGCGGCGGTCATGGCGAGCAGCGCGCCGAGCAGGATCGCGACGGCGGCGACGACGTCCAGCACGGCGCTCACTGGTCGTCACGCACCCGGAATCGGGCCACCGAGACCGAGCCGACGAAGCCGACGAGCGAGAGCGCGACGATGGCGGGCACCAGCGTGGTGTCCATGCTGAACGCCGCCCACACCGACAGCCCGCAGATCGCCACCGCGACCAGGGTGTCCATCGCGACCAGCCGGTCCAGCGTGGCGGGGCCGGCGAGCAGACGGTACGAGGTCAGCACCGCGGCGACGGAGAGCATCACCCCGGCGATCGCGAGCACGGTCGTCATGGCAGATCCTTTCGATCCGGGGACGTGGGCGCGGACGGGTCGAAGGTGGGGTTGTCCACGTGCCAGGGCGAGGGCTGCCACTCGTCGTCGCGCTCGAACGACGCGATGAACAGCTGCTCGAGCCGGCGCACCGTGCGATAGAACTGGTCGACGGCCTTGTCGGTGCCGACATCGAGGACGTGCACGTAGACCATCCGCTTTACCTGGTCGACCTCGAGCACCATGGTTCCGGGGATCAGGTTGAGCACGTCGATGCACAGGGTCAGCACGAGGTCCGACTTGATCGCCAGCCGGCACCGGAGCACCCCGGTCACCGGGGCGGGACCGGGCCGCACGGCCAGCCAGGCGACCTGTGCGCTGGACTGGGCGGCGTACATGCTGCACAGCCCGATCAGCTTGACGATCGACCACGGGTGGATCCGCCCCTCGACCGGCACCCGTGGCAGCGGCAGCAGGACCATGATCAGCACGCCGACGACGAGGCCGCCGAGGACGTTGGCAACGGAAATGTTGCCCCACAACAGCACCCACACCGCGGTCAGCCAGATCAGCACACCGACGCGGACCACCCGTTCGCGGTTCACCGGCCACCCCCCGACGCGGTCGCGGTCGCGCCGTGCCCGGGACCGAGCACCGCGTCGATGTAGATCGACCGGTCCTGCAGGTCCACCGCGGCCCGATCGGTGATGTCGATGATCTGACCGGCGAACACGGTCAGGGCGATGCCGACCGCGACCAGCGCGATGGTGGGCGCCAGCATCAGCGCGGGCATCCGGCCCACGTCGGCCCGGTCGTCGAACGCGATGTCCTCCTCGGACTCGTCGATCAGCGCGGACGGGCTCACGTCGGCCAGCTCGCCCTCGGGCGCGTCGGCGCGGGCCCGCCAGAACGCCTTGGTCCAGACCCGGGCCACCACGTACAGGGTGAGCAGGCTGGTCACCGTGCCACCGGCGACGAGCACCCAGGACAGGGCGCTCGGGTGCGCGACGCCGGCCTGCAGCAGCGCGATCTTGCCGATGAAACCGGAGAACGGTGGGATGCCGCCGAGGTTGAGCGCGGGCACCAGGAACACGATGGCCAGCACCGGGCTGGCCGCGGCGAGCCCGCCGAGCCGGCGCAGCGAGGACGACCCGGCCTGCCGCTCGATCAGCCCGACCACGAGGAACAGGGTGGTCTGCACGAGGATGTGGTGGGCGACGTAGAAGATCGCGCCGGACAGTCCCTGCTGGGTGGACAGCGCGATGCCGAACACCATGTATCCGATGTGGCTGACCAGGGTGAACGAGAGCAGTCGCTTGATGTCGCTCTGCGCGATGGCGCCGAGGATGCCGACGACCATCGTCAGCAGACCGCACACCATCAGGACGTTGTCGAGTTCGCCGCGCGGGAACAGCAGGGTGTGCGCCCGGATGATCGCGTAGACGCCGACCTTGGTGAGCAGGCCGGCGAAGACCGCGGTGACGGGTGCCGGGGCGGTCGGATACGAGTCGGGCAGCCAGGTCGAGAGCGGGAACACCGCGGCCTTGATGCCGAAGGCGACGAGCAGGACCCCGAAGATGGCGGTCCGGGTGCCGACGGGGATGCCGTCTAGACGCAGCGCCATCTGCGCCAGGTTCAGTGTGCCGGTCGCGCCGTAGGCGAACGCGATTCCGACCAGGAAGATCAGCGACGAGACCATCGAGACCATCACGTACGAGACGCCGGCGCGCACCCGGTCGGCGCTGGCACCGAGGGTCAGCAGCACGAACGACGCGGCGAGCAGGACCTCGAACCCGACGTACAGGTTGAACAGGTCCCCGGCCAGGAAGGCGTTCGAGATGCCCGCGGTCAGCGCCAGATAGGTCGGCAGGAAGATCGACACCGGCTGGCGTTCGGTGCCGTCGTGGATGCCCTGCCCCACGGCGAAACCCATGACCGCCAGCAGGACGATGTAGGACACCACCAGCATCAGCGCCGACAACCGGTCCACGACCAGGGTGATGCCGATCGGGGAGTCCCAGCCGCCGACCTGCAGCGCCGCGATGCCGTCCCTGTCGGCGAGGTAGAGCAGCGCGCACGAGACGATCAGTCCGAGCACCAGCGCGAGCATCGTCACCGCGCGCTGGAAGCGGGGCCTGCGCCCGCCGACCAGGGTCACGGCGGCGGCCAGCATCGGGATCAGCACGGGCAGCGGGGTGAGCGTGCTGATGTCGGGCAGCGTCATCGGCGGTCACCACCCGGCGTGCGCACCGGCTCGCGGGGCTCGTCGCCGTCCGGGTCGAACTCGTCGAAGTCGCCTTCGCGCAGGTCCTCGTACACCTCGAGGTCCTCGAGGTTCGTGAGCTGTTCGAGGGGGATGGGGTTGCCCTTGTCGTCGAAGGCGTCGCCGCCGAAGGTGGAGTCGCCGGTGATCGGGTCGTCGGAGCGGTCGTGGTCCGGGGCCTCGGCGGGCGTGCGCCGCCGCAGCACCTTGGTGTCCTCGGGGTCGTTGTCGACGGCGTCCTTGGTGTTGATCTTGTAGGACCGGTACGCCAGCGCCAGCACGAAGGCCGCGATGCCCATGGTGATGACGATCGCGGTCAAGACCATCGCCTGCGCGAGCGGGTCGGCCATGGTGTCGTAGACGTCGTTCGAGCGCCCGACGATCGGTGCGCTGCCCGGCGGGCCCCCGACGGCGAGGATCAGCAGGTTCACGCCGTTGCCGAACAGCAGCAGGCCGAGCAGCATCTTGGTGATGCTGCGTTCGAGCAGCAGGTACACCCCGCACGCGATCAGGATGCCGATCACGATCAGGAAGCCGAGGTTCGCGTTCATCGGGTCGTCACCTCCGCGCGGCCGGTAGCGGGGGCGGGCGCGGTCTCGACCTCCGCGTCCAGCCGCGCACCGAGGCTGCGCAGCACGTCGAGGACGAGGCCGACCACGATCAGGTACACGCCGAGGTCGAAGAAGATCGCGGTCACCATCTTGATGTGTCCGAGCAACGGAAGGGTGATCTCGAGGGTCGCCGAGGACAGTGCGGGTGCACCGAGGAACAGCGAGGTGAGCGCGGTGCCCGCCGAGAAGATCAGGCCGAGGCCCAGGATCTTGCCCGCATCGATCGGGACCGCCTCGCCGAGCTCGTATCGTCCGCCGGCCAGGTACCGCAGGACCAGCGCCAGGCCCGCGGTCAGGCCGCCGGCGAACCCGCCGCCGGGGGCGTTGTGGCCGGAGAAGAAGAAGTACACCGACAGCACCATCATCGTCGGGAAGATCATCCGGGTGGTGATCTCGAGGACCAGCGACCGGTGCCGGGGATCGATCAGGTCGCCGCCGCGCAGCCACGTGGTCTCCGGGCTCGACGCGGCCTCCTCGGCTCCCGGCGCGTCGGACACTCGCGGCGCGCTGCCGAACCGGCGGGTCCGGAACACCAGCGAGGCGACGCCGGTCGCGGCGACCAGCAGCACCGAGATCTCGCCGAGGGTGTCCCAGGCGCGGATGTCGACCAGCAGCACGTTGACCACGTTCTTGCCGTTGCCGAGGTGGTACGCGAGATCGGGCAGTTGCAGCGCGATCGGGTCGGTGTTGCGGGCGTTCATCGCGTAGGCGCCGATCACGGTGACGGTCAGACCGACCGCGATGCCGAGCAGCGCGCGGGGCAGGCGGAACCCGACCGACTGCCGCTCGTCGATCTCGGCGGGCAGCTTGCGCAGCACCAGCACGAAGATCACCAGGGTCAGCGTCTCCACGAGGAACTGGGTCAGCGCCAGGTCGGGGGCGCCGTCGAGGGCGAAGATGACGCCGCAGCCGTAGCCCGTGACGCCGACCAGGATGACGGCGGCCAGGCGGTTGCGCATGACGGTCGCGGCCAGTGCGCCCGCGATCATGATCAGCCCGACCGCGAACTGGATCGGCGACTCCCACGGTCGCAGCGAGATGCCGGTGTCGGTGCCGAGGATCAGCAGGATCGTGGGCAGCAGAACCAGGGTGACGAGGATGGTCGCCTGGGTCAGCGGAAGCGAACCGCGCTGGGTGGTACCGGTCAGGCGCATCGAGAGGGTGTCCATCGCGCGCAGCGTCGCGTCGTACATCCGGTCCGCGTTCCCGAGGGGGGAGCGTTCGAAGCGGAGTCGGCTGATCCGGCGGTGGGCGAGGTACAGCGCGACACCGCCGGCGATCACCACCACCGTCAGCCACAGCGCGAGGCCGAAGCCGTGCCACAGCGCGAGGTGGTAGTCGGCGTGTGCGCCCGCGGGCAGCGTCCGCGAGTACGGGGTGAGCAGCCGGTCCACGACGGGGGCGGCGAGCCCGGCGACGAGCCCGCCGGCCGAGAGCAGGGCAGGCACGAACAGGAACAGCGGCCCGGCCGGGTGCATCCCGGCCACGGCGGGGCTCGGGCTGGTCAGCGTCTTGCGGGCGAACGCGCCCCAGATCAGGCGGATGCTGTACGCGACGGTGAGAATCGAGCCCGCGACCATCGCCGCGAGCACCAGGACCCGGACCGCAGGTGCGAGCACATCGGTGGTGGCGATCGCCTCGAGTGCACCCTCCTTGCCGACGAACCCGAGGAACGGTGGCAGGCCGGCCATGCTCGCGGCCGCACCGACCGCGACGGCCCACAGCACGGGGGCGCGCTTGCCGAGGTGCGCGAGCTTGCGGATGTCGCGGGTGCCGGTGGTGTGGTCGATGATGCCGACCACCATGAACAGGGCGGCCTTGAACATCGCGTGCGCGACCACCAGCGTCATGCCGGCCAGCGCGGCATCGCGACTGCCGGTGCCGACGAGGGTGACCAGGAAGCCGAGCTGACTGACGGTGCCGAACGCCAGGATCAGCTTGAGGTCGAACGCCCGCATCGCCCGCCAGCCGCCGAGCAGCATGGTGGCGAGGCCGAGGGTCATGACGGTGACCCGCCACGGTCCCGAGTCGGCGAACCCCGGGGCCAGCCGGGCGACCAGGTAGACGCCGGCCTTGACCATCGCGGCGGCGTGCAGGTAGGCGCTGACGGGGGTCGGCGCGGCCATCGCGCCGGGCAGCCAGAAGTGCATCGGGACGATCGCGGACTTGGACAGCGCGCCGATCAGCACCAGCACCACGGCGACCCCGGCCAGCCAGCCGCCGGGGGGATCCGCGAGCAGTTCGGAGATCCGGTAGCTGCCGCCGACCTGGCCCAGGATGATGAACCCGACGAGCATCGCCAGTCCGCCCGCGGTGGTCACCAGCAGCGCCTGCGTGGCGGCGCGCCGGCTCGTCGCGCGCTCGGCGTAGTGGCCCACCAGCAGGAACGACAGGATCGTGGTCAGTTCCCAGAAGGTGTAGAGGATCAGCATGTTGTCGCTGGTCACCAGGCCGAACATGGCGCCCGCGAAGGCGACCATCTCCGCGGCGAAGATGCCGAGCCGCGGTTCGTCGTCGGTGAAGTAGCGCGAGCAGTAGACCAGGACCAGGGAGCCGATCCCCAGGACCAGCGCGGACATGATCGCGGCGAGGGCGTCGAAGCGCATGTCGATGTCCATCGACAGCCCGGGCGCCCACTGGATGTGCAACGACTGTTCGGTGCCCCAGTTCCGGATCACCCAGACCAGCGAGGCCAGCGGAACCAGCGACAGTGGGAGGAAAGCGTTGCGCCCCATTGCTCGCACGACAAGCGGCGCCAGGACGGCGGCAATCGCGTGGGCGAGCAAAATGATGAGCAAAGGGCACTCCGTCGTGTCGTGTGCGTGTGGCGGCGGGGTGTCGATACGCCCGGGAGTATCCCTGGCGACCGGGGTCCAGTTTAGGGGATGCGAACTCGCGGGTCGGAGTCGGCCGCGACAGTGTCGGCACCGGTAGCCTGTGCGGATGGCCGAGATCAGGACCGTCGCCCTCGCCCACATTCGCGACCGCCGGATGCTGCAGGCGCGATCGGTCGGCAAGTCCGCCTTCTACATGGCGGGCGGAAAGATCGACCCGGGGGAGAGCCCGGAACAGGCCCTGCACAGGGAGATTCGCGAGGAACTCGACGCGGGGATCGTGGCCGGGACCCTCGAGACGCTGGGGGTCTTCGAGGCCGAGGCGTTCGGTCATCCGCCGGGCACCCGGCTGCACATGACGTGCTACCTCGCGGACCTGACCGCCGAGCCGACCGCGACCAGCGAGATCGCGGAGCTGCGCTACTTCACCACCGACGAGTACGCGGCGATGCCGGAGTCGGCGCCCGGTTCGCGCCTGGTGTTCGAGCGGTTGCGCGCACTCGGCCTGGTGGACTGAGCGGCCTGCGAAGGCAGCGACGGAGATGTCACGATGATCTTCACCGCGGCAAGCCTCGAGGGCATCGCGTCCGGCGCGGTGACGCTCGCCTTTCGGCGCTGGGACGGCCCGCGGGTGCGCGCCGGTTCGAGCCAGCGCACCCGGATCGGGGTCGTCGCGTTCGACGCCGTCGACGAGGTATCCGCCGCGGAGGTCACCGACGCGGCCGCGTGGGCCGCGGGCTTCCCGTCGGCGGCGGCGCTGCTGTCGTTCGTGGACAGGAAGGCGCACGGCCCGATCCTGTACCGGATCGAGTTGCGCTACGCCGGCGCCGACCCGAGGGTTGCACTGCGCGAGTCCGCCGAGCTGTCCGACACGGACGTGACCGCGCTGGTGCGGAAGCTGGCCCGGATGGACGCGAACGGTCCCTGGACCGAACGGACGCTGCGGCTGATCGCGGACCGCCCGGGCGTGGTGTCCACCGAGCTGGCGGCGGAGCTGTCGATGCCGCGGGCCCCGTTCAAGCAGCGGGTCCGCCGGCTCGAGGAGCTCGGGCTGACCGAGAGCCTCGAGGTCGGGTACCGGCTGAGCCCGCGCGGCGAGACCCTGCTCGGACGCTTGCCGCGCGTGGACCCGCGGGGCGAGGATTGACGGGGGTCGTGAAGGGACGCTGACGTGAGGCCAGGGCCGGTGCCGGTCGCAGTCGGGGTGGCCGCCGCGCTCGGAGCGGCGATCGCGGCGAACCGGATCGCCGGTAAACCGGTGCCGTTCCTGCGCTGGTCGGTGCTCCGGTTCCTGCTCGGGTCGCGCCGGTTGCAGCGCGAGGGGCGGGTCGGCGACGGCCGCGAGGAGGCGCTGGCCCGGCACGTCGCGACCACCGCCCGGGCGGGGGACGTCGACGACGTGATCGCCTCGATCGACGACTTCGCGCGCCGGACCAGCTTCCTGATGAACGTGGGCGACGAGAAGGGCGCCGTCCTGGACGACGCGGTGCGGCGGGCCAGGCCGCGTCTGCTGCTCGAGCTCGGCGCCTACTGCGGGTACAGCGCGCTGCGGGCGGCGCGGGTCATGCCCGCCGGTGCGCGCCTGTGTTCGGTGGAGATCAGCCCCGCCAATGCCGATGTCGCGCAACGGGTGTGGAAGCACGCGGGGGTCGCGGGCCAGGTCAGTGTGGTCGTCGGGTCGATCGGCGACGGTGGGCGGACCCTGGCCCGGCTGCGAGACGAGTACGGGTTCGGTCCCGGCTCAGTCGATTTCGTGTTCATCGACCACCTCAAGTCCGCGTACCTGCCCGACCTGCGCAGCCTCGTCGACGCGGGGTTCCTGCATCCCGGGTCGGTGGTGGTCGCGGACAACGTGCGGATCCCCGGCGCGCCCGACTACCTGGCCTACATGCACGGCAGGGAAGGGGTGGACTGGCGCACGATCGAGCACCGCGCGCACGTCGAGTACCAGCGCCTGCTGCCCGATCTGGTGCTCGAGTCCGAGTTCCTCGGCAGGTGAAAAACCCTCGCGGCCACCACCGTCGGGTCTACATTCGACAGATGGAGTCAGCCGGATACTCCCGACGTGACGTTCTGCGCGGCGCGGCGCTCGGCCTCGGGGCGGCCGCGCTCGGCTCCCTGGCCGGCCCCCTGACGATCCGTGCGGCCACCGCCGCGGCGGCCCCGCGCGGTGGCAGGACGGCGATCGTCGTCGGCAGCGGATTCGGGGGTGCGGTCTCCGCGCTGCGACTCGGAATGGCGGGCATCGAGACCACCGTCGTCGAGCGCGGCCGTCGCTGGCCGATAGACCCGGCGGGCAACACCTTCGCGACCCTGGACGCGCCGGACGGACGGTCGGCGTGGTTCAGCGACCGGCCGTACATCAATCCGCTCACCCAGCTCCAGCCGATTTCCCGGTACGCCGGGGTGGTCGACCAGGTCAGCGGCAACGGCATCAACGCGGTCTACGGCGCGGGCGTCGGCGGCGGGTCGCTGGTGTTCGGGGCGTACACCCCGCAGCCGCGCAGGCAGGACTTCGAGCAGATCTTCCCCCGGCAGATCGACTACGGCGAGCTCGACCGGGTGTACTACCCGCGCGCCCGGGCGATGCTGGGCACCTCGCCCCTGCCCGCCGACCTGCTGGCGAACCCGAAGTACGTCGGCGCCCGGTCCTGGCTGGCCGACGTCGCGGACTTCGGCGGGACACCCACCTTCCACGACTTCTGCGTCGACTGGGACCTGGTGCGCGCCGAACTCGCCGGCACCCGGCGGCCGTCCGTGACGGTGGGCGAGGGTCCCTACGGCATCAACTCCGGCGCGAAGAACAGCGTCGACCACAACTACCTTCCGCGGGCCGAGGCCACCGGGAACGTCACCGTCCTGCCCCTGCACGAGGTGATCGAGATACGGGAAGTGGAGGGCGGCACCAAGTTCGAGGTGACGGCCCGCCAGATCGACGAGTACGGCACCGTGCTCGACACCAAGCGGCTGGTCGCCGACTACCTGTTCGTGGCGGCCGGGTCGTTCCACACCAGCGCGCTGATGGTCACCGCGCGGGCGAAGGGCTGGCTGCCGCGCCTGAACGAGCACGTCGGCAAGGGCTTCGGCAACAACGGCGACTTCCTCATCTCGCGGACCCTCACCCGCCGCGAGTACGGCACCAAGCAGGCCGGGCCGGGCGTGGCGCTGCTCTACGACGACGAGTTCCCCGACGGCCCGATGTCGATGTCCTGGCAGGCGGCCCCGTTCCCCGACATCGCCGGCGGCAACACCAGTACCAACCTGATCCAGGCGATCACGCGTGATCGCGGCTCGATCGACTACAACGTCTCGACCGGGCGGGCGGAGCTCAACTACCCGTTCGGCGAGAACAGCGACCTGGACACGCGGGCCCGCCGATTCGCCGGGGTGTTCCACGAGCGGGCGGACGCGGCACACGGGTTCCCCCTCAACGGAATTCCGGTGTACACGCGGCTGGCCGGATTCGGCAGCGCGTCGACCTACCACGGCCTCGGCGGCATGGTGATGGGGCGGGCCTGCGACTACGAGGGCCGGGTCGTCGGGTACGACAACCTCTACGTCGTCGACGGCGCGCTGATCCCGGGGTCGGTGGGGCTGGTGAACCCGTCGCTGACGATCACCGCGATCGCCGAGCGGTGCCTGGACCGCTTCTTGGCTGCGAACGGATGACGAACGGCGGCGATCACGCAGTGCGTGAT
>NZ_JBHZAH010000064.1:0-28449 GCF_042754225.1 Rhodococcus sp. NPDC059234 | reverse complement strand
GGGCCGGAGTCGATCACTCCGGCCGCGACGTCCTCGTCGGCTGGCCTCGGCTCGGCAGAGTCAGCCATCGTTGTCTACCTGGTCCTCGTCTCGAATGGGTCTGCCGAACCGAACGTGCCGGCCGGTGTTACTTGGCGGCCTGCGTGATCGCCGCGGACATGTCGGCCACCGCCTGGTCGACGGTCGCCTTCCCGGTCAGCGCGGCGGTCGCGTTGTCCTGGATGGCCTTCGAGACCGCGCTGTAGTACGGGGTGACCGGACGCGGCTTGGCGTTCTCGAGGGCCGCCTTGAGGGCCGGCAGGTAGGGGTACTTCGCGACCAGCGCCGCGTCGTCGTACACCGACTTCAGCACCGGCGGGAACGAGGCGTCCGCGAACGAGACCTGGTTCTCCTGGTTCTGGATGAACGCGATGAAGTCGCGCGCGGTGGCCTTGTTCTTGGAGAAGACGTTGATGCCGTCGTTGTAGCCGCCGAGGGTGGACGCACCCGGGCCGGTCGGTCCGACGATCGGCGCGACCGCGAACTTGCCCTTCACTGCGGAGCCGTCCTTCTCGCCGTTGGCGTACATGTACGGCCAGTTGTAGGCGTACATCGACTCACCGCCGACGAAGGCGAGGTTGGTCTCCTCCTCCGTGAAACCGGTCGAGCGCTTGGCGATCTGGCCGGCCGTGTAGGCGTCGACCATGGCCTGCATCCCGGCCTTGGACTGCGGGGACTCGACCTCGGGGGTCTTGCCGTCGGGTCCGACGACCGCGCCACCCCAGGAGTTGATGAACTGGGTGGTGTTGACGGTCAGGCCCTCGTACTGCTTGAGCTGGGTGATCAGGCAGTCCTTGACGCCCTTGGCGGTGGCGACCGCGCAGCTGTCGGTCAGCGCCTTCCAGTTCGCGGGGGCGGCCGGGGCCAGGTCGGTGCGGTAGTACAGCAGCTGGGCGTTGGTGTTCTGCGGGCCGGCGTACAGCTTGTCGCGGTAGGTCGCCGTCGCCACGGTCGCGGGCAGCAGCCCGGCGGTGTCCAGCGCGAGCGAGCCCTCGAGCGGCTGCAGCCAGCCGTTCGCGGCGAACTCCGCGGTCCAGACCACGTCGAGCGCCATCACGTCGTAGTCGTTGTTGCCCGCCTGCAGCGACTGGACCAGCTTGTTGCGCTGGTCGTCGGCCTCGCCGGGCAGCTCCTTGAGCGTGACCTGCTCGTTCGGGTGGGCGGCGTTCCACTTCCCGATCACCGGCTGCAGCTTGTCGGTGTCGTTCTTGCCCATCGCGAAGGAGATCGCGCCGCGGCCGTCCAGGTTCTGGCCGACCGCCTCGTCGACGCTGCCGCCGCCGTCGCTGCTGCTCGAGCACCCGGCGAGCGCGAGCAGCGCCACGGCCGAGGCCGCCACCGCAATGCGTGAACGCGTGTTGAAGGAACGCATGGTCCACCTTTCGAAAGAGATGTCCGGCCCTCGTCGTGCGCCAGCTCCACCGGACCGAGGCATATGTCGTCGCCTACTGTGGCACGCGACGCGACCGAATCCGATCATTACCCCCGCACTGGATCGTTCAGGTCACCCCAACCGTCGTCCGTCCGCGACCGCGAAAAGATGCACCTCCGCGGGATCGACGTGCAGGTGAACCCGGTCGCCCTTCTGCGGCGGATTACGCCAGTCCGCGCGGGCGGTGACGGTGTGCCCGGCGGCCGCCACCGTCATGCGTCCGTAGATGTAGGCGTCCGAGCCGAGCTCCTCGACCACGTCCACCTCCATCTCCATCCCGCGGTCGGCGAGCTCGAGGTGCTCCGGGCGGATGCCGAGCACGACCTCCGGCCCGCCGGTGCGGGCGAGGACGGCGCGGGGCACCGGGATCAGGGTGTCGCCGAGCAGCACCCCGTCGTCGGTGACGGGCACCGTGAACAGGTTCATCGACGGCGAACCCATGAACCCGGCCACGAACACGTTCGCGGGTCGCGAGTACAGCTCGCGCGGGGACGCGCACTGCTGCAGGATGCCGTCCTTGAGCACCGCGACCCGGTCACCCATCGTCATCGCCTCGACCTGGTCGTGGGTGACGTAGACGGTGGTGGTGCCGAGCCGGCGCTGCAGCTGTGCGATCTGGGTCCGGGTCTGCACGCGCAGTTTGGCGTCGAGGTTGGACAGCGGCTCGTCCATCAGGAACACCTGCGGGCTGCGGACGATCGCCCGGCCCATGGCGACGCGCTGCCGCTGACCGCCCGAGAGCGCCTTCGGCTTGCGGTCCAGGTACTGCGAGAGGTCGAGCATCTTCGCGGTCTCCTCGACGCGGGCCCGGATCTCGTGCTTCGGCGTCTTCGCCAGCTTGAGCGCGAAGCCCATGTTCTCGGCGACCGACATGTGCGGGTAGAGCGCGTAGTTCTGGAACACCATCGCGATGTCGCGGTCCTTCGGCTCGGTCGCGGTGACGTCCCGGTCGCCGATCAGGATGCGGCCCGAGTGCACGTCCTCGAGTCCGGCCAGCATCCGCAGCGAGGTGGACTTGCCGCAGCCGGACGGTCCGACCAGGACGAGGAACTCGCCGTCCTCGATATGCAGCTCGAGCTGGTCCACCGCGGGCTTGTCCGAGCCGGGGAACAGGCAGGTGGTGGAGTCGTAGGTGACTGTCGCCATGAGTGTTCGTTCGATCCCTTCACCGGCAGGAACGTGCCGGACGATCCGAGTTGAGGGTGGTGCGCGGTCAGTATCGCAAAGCCTGCCGATGAGTTCCGCCTGCGAGGCGGCGAGGTCCTCCCCGCGCACGTTTCATACCGTTCGTCGTGTTTCGGTCTCGCCGCCAACCCCGGGCCGCCCGGCACCGATGGACTGTCGGCGGGTTCGGCCGTACAACTACTTCCCGCGGTCGACACGAACCTGCCCGACCCCACCATCGCGCCCGGACAGGTCAACGTGTTCTTCAGCGCGATGAACACCGCGATGTCCTCGCCCCAGCAGGCCGATCACCTCGAGGTCGCCCGGCTCAACCTGAGCACCATGCAATCGGGCCGGGCGCCGATGTTCCAGGAGCGGCCGGCCCGACTACGTCGTCACGCTGTCCAACACCCTCCAGACCGGAACGGGCACCGTCGTTTTCGTTGTCTTCGGCGGCGTCCTCGACAACACGAGCCGGGCGTTGCCGCCCCGCGACTTCGCGCCGGTGGTCGGGGTGGTGCAGGCATGAGCCGCACAGCGAACCCTGGTGATCAGAGGTGTTCGGAGAAGAAGGCGGTGAGCTTGTCGACGGCCGGGTCCACGAACTCCGGGACGTCGTAGAGGTCGATGTGGTTCGTGGTCGGCAGCCAGACGATCTCCTTCGGCTCACCGGCCCGGTCGTACACGGCCTGGGCGCCCTCGGGACTGCAGAACTCGTCCGTCTTGCCGTGCACCACGAGCAGCGGGGTGGGGGAGATCAGGTCCGCCGCGGCGAGGGTGTCGACCGTCATCGTCTGATATCCCGACGCGACGGTGACGCTGTTCTCCCAGTGGGGGCTGTACGAGCGGTCGGTGCCGTAGTACTCGAACGGCTCCGAGCCCATCATCGCCGCCGGCCCGCCGTCATCGGTCACCGCCTTCTGGTAGAGCGGCCGACCGTCCTCGGTCCACGCGCGATCCCAGATGTCCCGCAACGCTTCCCGGTATTCCCCGCCGCGATGGACGAAGCTTCCCGGCGCACCGGGGTACGCGCCGGCCACACACGCCAGCGCGGCCACCCGCGGGTCCTGGGCCGCCGCCTTGAGCGCGTAGCCACCGCCAAGGCACACGCCCGTCAGACCGATTCGTCGGAATCCCCTGGCGCCCAGGTGTCCGACGGCCGCGCGCAGGTCGGCCACCTTGCCCGCGGCGTCCTCGTGGTGGCGAATCGTCCCACCCGATTCGCCGTAGTTCCGATGGTCGAACGCCAGCGTGGCGAATCCGGCGCGCGCGAGGGCGTCGGCGTAGGTGCCGACGACCTGCTCCTTCACCCCGGTGAACGGGCCGGTGAACGTCACCGCCCTCGTCGCTCCGGTCGGGACGCGCAGGACGCCCACCAGGCTGGTGCCGTCCTCCGCGCGAAACTCGACACGCTCCGTCTGCATCGTGACCTCCCCACAGTTCGCCGGCCGCCGCGTCGGCGCCGTGCTGCATCATCCATGCCCGTTCCCGCACGAGCGTCGGTTGCGGCAACGATCATCGCCCATGCCAACCCCGTCGGAGCCGACACTCTTCCCGATGTCCGAAAATTCTCGCCGGATCGGAGTGCCGTTGCCGCCCAGGATGTGTGGCACCTAAGCTTCGTCGCCGTACCAGTCGGCGATGGGGGAGACCGCGTGGACCAGCCTGCACTCGACGGCACCGATTCGGTGGCCGACGATCCGGTCGAATCCCAACCCGAGCAGCGGGTCGCGTGGGCCGAGCTGTTCTTCGACCTGATCTGGGTCTTCGCGGTCACCCAGATCGCCACCGCGCTGGCGGGCGCACACGACATCGGCGAGGCGGCCCGCCTGCTGCTGCTGTTCATGCCGCTGTGGTGGGGGTGGGTGGGCGCGACGCTGCTCGCGAACCGGGCGGGCGGGCTCGTGGACCAGGCGCTGGGCAGGGTGGCGCTCTTCAGCGTCGCCGGGTGCGGGCTCCTGATGTCGGTGGCCGTGGGAGGGGCGTTCGGCGACCGTGCCCTCGTCTTCGCCGCCGGGTATGTCGTGCTCCGCCTGCTGTTGTGGGTCTTCTCCTGTCGACTTCCCGGCGGGTCCGCCGGATTCCGGTTGGAGCCCTTCGCCGTTGCGGCGTTCGCCGCCGCGCCGCTGTTCCTGCTCGGCGCCTTCCTCGACGGGCCGGCGCGGATCGCCGCGTGGACCTTGGCCGCGTTGATCGAGCTGATCGCCCCGCGGGCGCTGCCCGCGGGGCTGAACCACGTCCGTATCGAGACCGCGCACCTGCCGGAGCGGTTCGGGCTGTTCCTGATCATCGCGTTGGGCGAGACGGTGGTCGCGGTCGGCGGCCAGGCCGCGGGGATCGACCTCGACGGGCCCACCTACGCCGCCTTCGCGCTCGCGTTCGTCCTCATCGTCCTGCTGTGGTGGACGTACTTCCACTACGGCGCCCCCGCCGTCCGCCACAGCCTGGAGCACAGTCCCGAACAGGCTCGCATCGTCACCGACGTCTTCAGCTACGCCCACCTCATCTACGTCACCGCGATCATCATGATCGCCGTGGGCCTGAAGAAGCTGCTCGCCTATCCGCTGTCGGTACCGCACTCGTTCCCCGAACTGCTCCTGGCCCCTGGCGTGGCGCTGTACCTGTTCGGGTTCTGCTACGCCCGGTGGCGGATGTTCGGGGCTGCCACCGCGCAGCGGTCCGCGGCGGCCGTCGCCTGCTGCGCGATCGCGATGGCGTCGCCGCTGCTGCCGGCCGTCGCCACCGCCGCGTCGGTCCTCGCAGTCCTGCTCGCCCTGAACGGATACGAGGCCTGGATCGTCACCACCCACCGGCCGCTCCCGCTGCTCCGCCTGCCACGGATCGTGCGGCGCGAGACACAGCGCTGACGCGGCGCCTAGGGTGTGCTCGTGGGCGAAAAGTACCGAGAGATCAACAAGGCGAACTGGGACGAACGCGCACCCGCGCACGCCGTCTCGTCGGACTATGCGGTGGAGCGATTCGTCAGTGATCCCGAATTCGTCAGCGCGGTAGTCGAATTCGACCGTCCGATGCTCGGCGACATCTCGGGGCTGACAGGAGTGCATCTGCAGTGCCACATCGGCACCGACACGGTGTCGCTGGCCCGGCTCGGAGCGCGGATGACCGGGCTGGACTTCTCCGGGGCCTCGCTGGCGGAGGCCCGCAAGCTGGTCGCCCGCACCGCGGACCCGGTCGACTTCGTGGAGGCGGACGTATACGACGCCGTGACGATCCTCGGTCCGGCGTCGCAGGATCTGGTGTTCACCGGAATCGGGGCGCTGTGCTGGCTGCCGAGCATCGAGCGGTGGGCCGAGACGGTTGCGGGGCTCCTCCGACCGGGCGGCCGGCTGTTCCTGCGCGAGGCCCATCCCGTGCTGTGGGCGCTCGACGACGCCCGCTCGGATGTGCTCGCCCTGCGGTACCCCTATTTCGAGCAGGTCGAACCGCTGGTGTGGACGGACGAGGAGACGTACGTCGAGACGGAGATCCGGCTCCAGGCCAGCACAACGCACGAGTGGAACCACGGCCTCGGCGAGATCGTGACCGCACTTCTCACGGCAGGCATGGAGATCACCGCGCTCACCGAGCACGACAGCGTTCCCTGGAATGCCCTGCCCGACGCGATGGTGTGTGACGAGCGCGGGGAGTGGCGGCTCGCCGAGAACCCCGAGCGGCTCCCCGCGTCCTACACACTCTGTGCGGTCAGAGGGCGCTGATCTCCCGACCCCCGCGGAGGACTGCGGGGTCGGCCCCTCACGGACTACGGTGGGATCCGGCCTTCCTCGACGAGTCAAGGAGTGCAGATGACCCACGGATTTCGCATCGGCGTCCAGCTCCAGCCCCAACAGGCGCCCGACTACCGCCTGATCCGCGACGCGGTGCTGCGGTCCGAGGAGGCGGGAGTCGACATCGTCTTCACCTGGGACCACTTCTATCCGCTCTACGGCGACCCGAACGGCGCCCACTTCGAGTGCTGGACGATGCTCGGGGCCTTTGCCGAGCAGACCGAGCGGGTGGAGATCGGCGCGCTGGTCAGCGGCGGCGGCTACCGGAACCCGGACCTGCTCGCGGACATGGCCCGCACGGTCGACCACATCAGCGGGGGGCGGCTGATCCTCGGCATCGGGGCCGGCTGGTTCGAGAAGGACTACGACGAGTACGGCTACCAGTTCGGCACCGCGGGGCACCGCCTGAAGCTGCTCGCCGAGAACCTGTCCCGGATCTCGGCGCGGCTCGGCAAGCTCAACCCGGCGCCGACCCGGCACATCCCGATCCTCATCGGCGGCGGCGGCGAACGGAAGACGCTGCGCCTTGTCGCCGAGTACGCGGACGTGTGGCACAGCTTCGCCGACCTCGAGGCGTTGCGACACAAGTCGGGGGTGCTGGCCGACCACTGCGCGGCCGTCGGCCGCGAACCCGCGCGGATCGAGCGGTCGGTCGCCTGGCCCGGCCCGGAGGCCGCACAGGACTTCCTCGACGCGGGCGTCACCCTGTTCACCGTCGGCACCGGCGGGCCCGACTACGACCTCTCGACGGTCCACGAGGCGCTGCGCTGGCGCGCGGACCGGCTGCCCGAGCCGATCGAGGGCCTGGCCTGACCGGCCTTCACCGAACCGAAACGGTTCCCCGGTCCCGGCCCCTGGCGCCGCTAGGCTCCTCTGCATGGTTCGTCCACATGTCGTGAAGGGTCGGGTGCTCGTCGCCCTGCTGGCGCTGCTCGCGTTGACGCTGACCGGGTGCGGTGGCGACGACTCGGCCACCTCGGCCACCGACCTGTGCGCCCCGCCCGGCGTCGGCAGCGCCTCCGCCGTACCCACCAACCTGGACGCGGCCGCCGCCGCGGCCGCGGAGGATCGGTACACCACGCCGAGCACGAAGCCGCTGGACCAGATCGACGTCGGCGCGCTCGGCCTGGCCACCCCGGGCAAGCTCAGCGTCGGGACCCTGTCCGACGCCCCGCCGAGCATCTGCGTCGATTCCTCGGGCACCTTCACCGGCTACGACAACGAGCTGCTCAAGGCCGTCGCCGCCAAGCTCGGCCTGGAGATCGAGTTCTCCGGCACCGAATTCGCCGGTCTGCTCTCCCAGGTGGCGAACAAGCGCTTCGACGTCGGATCGTCCTCGATCACCACCACCGACGAGCGGCGCAAGACGGTCGGCTTCACCAACGGCTACGACTTCGGCTACTTCTCCCTCGTCGCTCCCAACGGCGGCACCGTCAAGGGTTTCTCCGACCTCAACGCGAGCACCCGGATCGGGGTGGTGCAGGGCACCGTCCAGGACGACTACGTCGTCAACACGCTGAAGCTGGACCCGGTGAAGTTCCCCGACTACAACACCGCGTACGCGAACCTGAAGTCGGGACAGATCGACGCCTGGGTGGCCCCGTCCCAGCAGGCCGAGGGCGCGATCAAGCCGGGCGACGGCACCTCCATCGTGCAGAACACCTTCAGCCTCAACAACTTCGTGGGCTGGGCGGTGAACAAGGGCAATCAGCCGCTCACCGACGCACTCAACTCCGGACTGGACGCCGTGATCGCGGACGGCACCTGGTCGCGGCTGTACTCGGAGTGGGTGCCGCGGCAGCTGCCCGCCGGCTGGAAGCCAGGCAGCAAGGCCGCGCCGGCGCCCCAGCTGCCCGACTTCGCGGCGATCGCCGCGCAGAACGCGCAGCAGAACCCGACCGGCGAGCAGGCGGCACAGAAGTCGACGCTCGCGCAGCTGGGCGACACCTTCTTCGACTGGGACCTCTACCGCAAGGCGATCCCCGACCTGTTCAAGACCGGCCTGCCGAACACGGTGATCCTCGCCCTGACCTCCGGGGTGGTCGGCACGGTGCTCGGCATGCTGCTGGCGGTCGCGGGCATCTCCCGCACGCGGTGGCTGCGCTGGCCTGCCCGGGTCTACACCGACATCTTCCGCGGCCTGCCCGCCGTGGTCATCATCCTCATCGTCGGCCTCGGCGTCGGACCGGTGGTCAAGGGCCTGACCGGCAACAATCCGTACTGGCTCGGCGCCGCGGCGCTGGCGCTGCTCGCGGCGGCGTACATCGGCGAGATCTTCCGCTCCGGCATCCAGAGCGTGGAACCGGGTCAGCTCGAGGCCGCGCGGGCGATCGGGTTCAGCCACCGCCGCGCAATGAACCTGGTGGTCATCCCGCAGGGTGTGCGGCGGGTGCTGCCCGCGTTGATGAACCAGTTCATCTCGCTGATCAAGGACTCCTCACTGATCTACTTCCTCGGACTGCTCGCGACGCAGCGTGAGCTGTTCGCCGTGGGGCGCGATCTGAACGCCCAGACCGGCAACCTCTCGCCGCTGGTCGCGGCCGGCCTGTTCTACCTGGTGCTGACCATTCCGCTGACCCACCTGGTGAACTACATCGACAAGCGGCTGCGGACCGGCAAGGCGGACACCTCGGGCACGCTCGATCCGCTCGAACAAGCCATCGTCGTGGAGAGGGGATAGCGGTGACCACTGCCGTCACGTCCGGTTCGCTCACCGGCACCGACCTGCACCTGTCGTTCGGGAAGAACAAGGTGTTGCGCGGGGTCGACATTCACGTCGACGCCGGCGCGACCACCTCGGTGATCGGTCCGTCCGGGTCCGGCAAGTCGACCCTGCTGCGGGTGCTCAACCGCCTGCACGAGCCCGAACAGGGCGACATCCTCATCGACGGGCGGTCGGTGCTCACCGACAACCCCGACCAGCTGCGGCAGCGAATCGGCATGGTGTTCCAGCATTTCAACCTCTTCCCGCACCGCACCGTGCTCGACAACGTCGCGCTCGGGCCCCGCAAGCTCCGCGGACTGTCCAAGGAGCAGGCCCGCGAGGCGGCGCTCGAGCAGCTCGAACTGGTCGGGTTGCGGCAGAAGGCCGAGTCCCGGCCCGCGAACCTGTCCGGCGGGCAGCAACAGCGGGTGGCGATCGCCCGCGCGCTGGCCATGAAGCCGGAGATCATGTTCTTCGACGAGGCCACCTCGGCGCTGGACCCGGAGCTGGTCAAGGGCGTGCTCGCGCTGATGGCCGACCTGGCCTCCACCGGCATGTCGATGATCGTGGTGACACACGAAATGGGTTTCGCCCGAACGGTTTCCGACACCGTGGTCTTCATGGACCGCGGGGTGGTCGTGGAGACCGGCAAGCCGGACGCGCTGTTCGACGACCCGCAGACCGAACGGCTGCAGGCGTTCCTCTCCCAGGTGCTGTAGCCGCTTCGCCGCTCAGACCTCGGGCGTCGGGTTCGGGCGGGCGCAGCGGCCCGCCCGATCGGTCAGCTACCGAACGGATTCGAGAAGTTCTCGATCGACCCCAGCCTGCCGCTGTAGATGTTGAGGTCGACGTTGCCGTTGACGCCGGGAATCCGGGCGGTGCTGGTGTACTGCCAGAACGTCCAGTCGCGCCAGCCGCCGGGCAGCGGGCCGGGCGCGTTCTGCCCGTTGTAGTCGGCGATCCAGAGCGGGTAGTTGGCGAACTGGTTGGTGTTGGCCATCGCGGTACGCCAGAAGTTCGGGTACGTGTAGATGATCGGCTGTCGACCGGTCAGCGCCTGCACCGAGTTGAGGAAGCGGTGGGTCCAGTCGATGACCGCCGCCGGGGGCAGACCCTTGGCGTCCTCGAGGTCGAGCACCGGCGGCAGGCCGCCGCTGACGATCGGGAACGCGGTGCTCGCGAAGAATGCGGCCTGCGCCTCGGGCGACTGCCGGACGTCGGCGTAGTGGTAGGCGCCGCGGACGACCCCGGCGGCCCGCATCCCGATACCGTCCTGGATGAAGAATGGGTTGACGTAGCTCAACCCCTCAGTCGCCTTGACCATCGCGAAGTCGTGGCCGGCCCGGCGGACCGCGAACCAGTCGATGCCCGACCCGCCCGGGTGCTGCCAGGACGCCACGTCCGGACCGCGCACGGGCTCCGCGCCCGCCACCCCGGGCACGCCGAGGACGAAGGCCCCGGCCAGCAGCAGCGGGGCGAGTCGGGTCACTTTTCGAATACGAGCACGGCGCGGCGACGTCATCGCCCGAGACTAAACCGATACCTGATTCGCGGCAACGAAACTGCGCATGAACGTTGCACCGAGCCGGGTCGAGGGCCGCGGCCGCCGGTCACGCGCTCTTGGCGATCACCGACTCGGCGTAGTTCGTCAGGGCCGCGATCTTGTCCGCCAGCGGTTCGGTGTCGAGGCCCATGCCGTAGGGGTCGCGGAAACCGACGATCACGTCCGTGACGCCCTTGTCCTCGAGGCGCTTGATCCCGTCGAGCGTGTAGGCGTCCGGCGAGATCACGTGAATCTCGAACGGACTGTCCGCCTTGCCCTCCTCCTGCCGAATCCGCTGCAGCTTGGCGAGCAGGCCGTCGAGTTCCTCGTCGCCGCCGCCGGCATGCATCCATCCGTCGCCACGCACCACCGCGCGCCGCAGCGCCGCGTCGCTGTGTCCACCGACGAGGATCGGAATGGGCTCACTGGGAACCGGGTTCACCTTGATGGCGGGCAGGTCGTAGATCTCGCCGTGGTACTCGAAGTACTCGCCGCTCACCAGACCCCGCAGGATGTCGATCGCCTCGTTCGTCCGCTTGCCCCGTCGCTCCCAGGGCACCCCCAGGACCTCGAAGTCGTCCGGCCACGGGCTCAGGCCGACGCCGAGGCTCAGCCTGTTGTTCGTCAGGCGGGCGATCGAGCTCGCCTGCTTGGCGACCAGCACCGGGGGACGGATCGGCAGCTTGAGCACGAAGGTGGTGAAGCGCAGCGTGGTCGTCGCCACGCCGAGCGCGGTGGCAAGGATGAACGCCTCGACGAACGGCTTGTTCTCGAGGAATTCCCGGCTGCCGTCCGGCGTGTAGGGGTAGACCGAGTCGGATTCCTTGGGATAGCAGACGCTGTCCGCAATGGACATGCCGTGGAAGCCGGCCTCCTCTGCCGCCCGCGCGAGTGGCACGTAGAAATCCGGGTCGATCATGGACTCCGCGTAGGTAAATCGCACTTCCTGCTCCTTCGCCGCTGCTGCTGCCGATGTGGTCTAGGTCATACCTGACCGGACGTGCGGAGCTCGGCGAACCCTCCGTCCCGCCCAGCGAGACGAATTGACGGTTCGGGCGATCGCCGTCGCCTCGGTTCACCCGAGCCAGTCGAGGACCGAGGCCGCCGTCCACGACTGCTGCATGCTGCCGAGCGGCTCGCCGGTGAACGGCTCGTAGTACTCGGCGAAGCTGCCGTCGCTGGCCTGGCGAAGCCCCTCACTACGCAGGTGCCGCGCCCGCTCGGCCCAACCGCGCCGGGCGAACACCCAGGAGAACAGCCACGTCATCACCGGCCACACCGGCCCTCGCCAGTACTCCCGCGGCCGAAAGTCGCCGGACACCGGCGAGGTCGAGGGCGGCACCGCGTACCGAAGGTCCGGGTGGCCGCAGAAGCGCGGCCCCTCGAAGGTCCGCACGAGGGCGCGTTCGGTCTCGCGGTCGAGGCCGCCGCACAGCAGTGGCGCGAACATCGCCAGTGTCTCGGTGGCGATCCAGTGCCCGGTGCGCAGGTCGAAGTCCCGCGCCGCACCGGAACGAGGATCGGTGGTCGCGACCACCCCGGCGCGGAAGCGGGCGGCCCACTCGTGCAGGTCGCGCACGTCCGAACGCGGCGCCGCGTGCTCCTCCCCGATGGTCGCGAGCACCTCGCAGGCGAGCGAGAAGATCGCGCTGACGAAGACGTCCTCGACGGCGAAGCTCATCTCGCCGACGAGTTTCGCGTCGTCGTAACGGACCGCCTTCATCTCCTCGAGCAGCCACAGGTACCGGTCGTACTCGCCGTCGGTGGGCCGCTGCGTCGGGTCGAGGACGACGGCGGTGTCCTCGCGGCGATACGCGGGAACCGGCCCGGCGACGACGTTGGCGTAGGCGGCGTCCCACCGCGGCGAGTTGTCCATGCCCGATTCCCAGCCGTGGTAGAGCGTCAGCCGGCCCGACTGGTTCGGATCGCGGGCCTCCGCGAGCCACCGGTGCCAGCGCACCAGATCGGTCCAGCGGCGGTCGAGGAACTCCTCGGCGACCGCGCGGGTGCTGCGGCCGTGCCTGCGAGAGTGGTCGAGGATGCGCTGCACGGCGATCGCGTGCACGGGCGGCTGGGTGATGCCGGAGGTGCGAGGCAAGGCGGGCGCCGCGGCGGCCAACTCGGAACAGGCCCAGCGGTCCGGGCCGGGGAAGTAGCCGTCGACCCCACAGGCGAAGACGATGTGCGGGATCATCCCGTTGCTCCACTGGGCGTCGAGCAGGGTGTCGAGTTCGACGACGGCCCGCTCGACGCTGAGCGGCGCCAGGCCGACCGCGACGAAGGCCGCGTCCCAGCTCCACATGTGCGGGTACAGCCGTGGCGCGGCGCTGGTCATCGTGCCCAGGTCGTTGCCCCGCAGCAGGTACGCGGCGCGTGCCGCGAGTTGCGTCGGGATGAATCCGGGGTCGGCGGGCATGCCCCTAGTCTGCGTCCCCGCCGCGCGATCCGCCGCCCGGCGGGGCTGCGCGCGGCGAGAACGCGACGCGGGTCACCCCGCCTTGCGTGCGACCTCGTCCGAGGAGCGGAACACCAGCCGCCCGTCGTCAAGCTTGATCGCCCACCGTCGCGCGTGCGCCCAGTCCCGGCCGTAGTCGGCGTCGTCACCCACCAGGGTGGCGGCGAAGTCGTCGACGATCACCCCTGGCTGCTCGGAGGCCTCGCCGTCCGGCAGAACCGAATCGGCGCTCGTCACCACCTGGTCCCCGACCGCCAGCGGCTTCGCCTCGGGTTCGGGGCTCGCCGCCTTCTTGTCCTTGTCCTTGCCAGATCCCATAGCTCGCGACTTCCTTCCTGATCGGTAGCCCAGCCGGGTCGTCGCGACGACCTCGTCCGTGGCACCGAGGTGGCACCAGTCTCGTAACTAGAATGTAGCTGACGTTGTACCGCTGCGCCGACCGTGGCCGCGGCGGCGCCCTATCCACTGCCGTGCCTCACTGTCGTGAGGGTGGTCAGGACCTTGTCGGTCGTCGCGGTGCGGGCAAAGCTCGTCATCGCGGGCACGCGGCGGCACGCAACCGATGTCGAGAACGTGAACTCGCGGGGCCCGTCGGGTCCGTGAATCCGCCCGGACCGGGACTGACCGACCCCTCCGAAGGGCAGGGACGGGACGGCCTCGAACGCGATCGCGGTCGGCCGAATCAGCTTCTCGCCCACCGGGTCCGGACCACCCACGACCGCCCGACCGCCGCGCTCGCCGGCATCGAGGACGTGCCTGCGCACCACCGCGGACTGGGTCGGTATCGTCATCGGGCCGATCCACGCGTCCGGACGGGTGCCCGCCCGCACCCTTCCGTTGTCCTGTTCGGCCACGGCTCTCCTCGGCGTCGACGGAGGACGCAGCCAGTGACGTGCGTCGCACCGCGTGTCCAGTCTAGGAACACAACGGGCCGCGCCACAGGCTTACGACCACGTGTGTCCGCGTCAGTCGACCGCGAGCATGACCTCCGTCGACTTCACCAGGACGGTGGTCGGGGTGCCCACAGCCAGGCCGAGCTCCTCGACGGCCTCCCTGGTGATCGAGGCCGTGACGATCTGGTCGCCTCCGTCGAGGCGAACCTTCACCGTCGCCATCACGGCACCGACGGTCACCTCCGTGACGGTTCCGGCGAGCTGGTTTCGGGTGGACAGGCGCATCGCGTATACCTCCGAGTGGCCAACTGACTGTGCTGACGGACCGAGACTACCCACGGTGTGGTTCGGGTCGCTGTCAGTAGACGTCGCGCACGTAGCGTTTCTCGGCGGCCAGTGCCTTGACGTAGGCCTCGGCGCTGCGCGGGGCCAGTTTGCCGTGCTCGGCGACGACGCCGCAGAGCGCCTGGTCGACGTCCTTGGCCATCCGGTTCGCGTCGCCGCAGACGTAGAAGTGCGCGCCGTTCTGCAGCCACTCCCAGACCAATGCGCCCCGTTCCCGCATCCGGTCCTGGACGTAGACCTTCTCGGACTGATCTCGGGAGAACGCGACGTCGAGTTCGGTGAGGAAGCCGTCCTTGCGAAGTTCCTCGATCTCCTCGCGGTAGTAGAAGTCTGTGGCGGCGTGCTGTTCGCCGAAGAACAGCCAGTTCGGTCCGGTGTGCCCCAGCGCGCGTCGTTCGTGCAGGAAGGCGCGGAACGGTGCGATGCCGGTGCCCGGCCCGACCATGATCATCGGGGTCTTGGAATCGGCCGGGGGCCGGAAGTGGCGGGACTTCTGCACGAAGATGCCGATGTCGTCGTCCTCGGCGTGGTCGGCGAGGTAGGTCGAGCACACCCCGCGCCGCGGGACACCGACGACGTTGTAGCGGACGGCCGACACCGTCAACTGCACCTCGCGGGGGTTCTCCTTCGGACTGGACGAGATCGAGTACAGCCGCGGCGCAAGGGGTTTGAGAACGGTGAGCCATTCGTCGACCGAGGCGTGGACGGGGGACCGGTCGAGCAGGTCGAGGGATTGACGGCCCCACGACCAGTCGTCGAGTAGCGACTTGTTCTCGGGCTTCATCAGTTCGGCGAGTTCGTCGTCGCGGGTGCGTTCGTGAACGAAGCGGAGTAGGTCAGCGGTGATGCGGGTGATCTCGAGGCGTTCGACGAGTGCGCGGCGCAACGTCATCGGGCCGTGGTCGGCGATTTCGACCGCCGCGTCGCCGTCGAGGCCTGTGGCGCTGAGCCATTCGTCGACGAAGGGCGTGCTGTTGCGCGGCCAGACACCGAGCGCGTCACCGGCCTCGTAGTCGAGGGTTCCTTCGGGGAGATGGAAACCGAACTGCCGCACGTCTTTCGTCGATCCGGGCAGCGAGAGCGTGACATTGCGCGACAGGGAAGTGATCAGTGGCGCCTTCTTGCCGTACGGCGTTCCGGCAGCCGACGGCTCCGCTGTGGGCGGTGCGGTGACGGTGGTCGCCGGGCCGTCGCCGGCCCCGGAACCAACGAGGACGGGTGCGGCCCGGAGGGCGTCGGTCACGGCTGCGAGCCATGCGGCGGCGGTGTCGTCGTAGTCGGGTTCGCAGTCCACCCGCTCGAGGATGCGGGTGGCGCCGAGTTCGCTCAGCCGGACGTCGAGGGTGCGACCGTGACCGCAGAAGTCGTCGTAGTTGGAGTCGCCGAACGCGAGCACGGCATAGCGGGTGCCGGCGAGCTGCGGGGCGGTGTCCCCGGTCAGCGCGTCCCACAGGCCCGCGCCGTTGTCCGGCGCATCGCCGTCCCCGTAGGTGCTGGTGATCACCAGCAGTTCCCGCGTGCCCGCGAGGTCCGCGGCGGGCAACTCGTCCATGCCGCGGAGCACGGCCGGCAGTCCCGACTCCGCCAGTGCGGCCGCGCAGGTGGTCGCGAACTCCTCGGCGTTTCCGGTCTGCGATGCCCAGAGCACCAGGACGGGCGCGCGCTCGCCGGCGGGTTCGTCGCTCGGCTCGGGACCGACGGGCCCATTGGCGAGAACGCCGCTCGGCAGCGTGACGGGGACGCCGCCGCCGGGGATCGGGCTGCGGGAGAACAGTCCGGCCAGGACGCCGTCCACCCACGCACGGGTGCCGGGGTCGAACGGGGCGCTCGCGGGCAGCGCCGGTACTCCGGGGGCACGGCGTCCGGCATCGGTCCGCAGCGCCGCGAGCAGTCCGGCGAGGTACCGGCGCTCGACCGGGCCCAGGTCGAGGCCGGGTTCGTCGGCCACGCCGAGGATGTCGGCGAGGGTGTCGAGTTGGGACACGCTGATCTCCTGCGTCGAGGGCTCCGCGGCGGAGATCGCCACGGTGGCCGGCGCTTCCGCGGTGTCGGTGGTCGGTTCGTCGGTGACGGCGACCTTGGTGAGAGTGACTGCGCAGGCCTTGAATTCGGGTTGCTGTGAGACGGGGTCGACGGCGTCGTTGGTGACGGCGTTGATCGCCAGGTACTCACCGAAGGCGTCGTTCCAGTGGAACGGGGCGAAGCAGGTTCCCGGTCGCACGCGGTCGGTGACCACGGCCGGCAGGACGGCCCGGCCGCGGCGGGACGCCACCTCGATCGGATCCTCGTCCGCGACACCGAGGCGCTGCGCGTCGTCGGGGTGGATCTCGACGAACGGGCCGGGGTTGAGCTTGCCCAGCTTGGCGACCTTGCCGGTCTTGGTCATGGTGTGCCACTGATGCGCGAGCCGGCCGGTGTTGAGCAGGAACGGGAAGTCGTCGTCGGGCATCTCGGCGGGCAGCATGTGCGGGCGGGCGAAGAACACGGCGCGCCCACTCGGAGTCGGAAACGCCAGCCCCGGGGTGGTGCCGTCGTCGCGGACGAGCAGCGTCTGGCTGACACCGTCGTTGAGGTAGCGGATCGGGTGACGGTCGGTGCCGGACCCGGGCGGGCACGGCCACTGGATCGGGGTCTCGCGCAGCCGCTCGTAGCTGACACCGCGCAGGTCGTACCCGGTGCGGGGATTCCAGAACTGTTTGATCTCCTCGAACACCTCCTCCGCCGACGCATAGGTGAAGGCGTCCGCGTAGCCCATCGCGCAGGCGATCCGGGCGATGATCTGCCAGTCCGGGAGGGCCTGCCCGACCGGGTCGAGGGCCTGCTGGAACAGGGTGAGATTGCGTTCGGAGTTGATCATCACCCCGTCCGACTCGGTCCACACGGCCGCGGGCAGCAGGATGTCGGCGTAGTCGTTGGTCTCGGTCTCGAGGAACGCGTCCTGGGTCACGACCAGTTCGGCTCGCTCGAGGCCGGCGAGGACGGTCTTGCGGTTGGCCACCGTGGCAACGGGATTGGTGCAGATGATCCAGCACGCCTTGATCTCGCCGTCCGCCATCCGGGAGAACATGTCGATCGTGCCGCCGCCGATCTCGGTGCGCAGTGTCCCGCGCGGAATGTTCCAGTGGTCCTCGACGAACTCCCGGTCGGCGTCGGACGTCACGGCCCGCTGACCGGGTAGGCCCGGCCCCATGTAGCCCATTTCCCGGCCGCCCATCGCGTTCGGCTGCCCGGTGAGCGAGAACGGCCCGCTGCCGGGCTTGCAGATCGCGCCGGTCGCCAGATGCAGGTTGCAGATCGCGTTGGTGTTCCAGGTGCCGTGGGTGCTCTGGTTGAGCCCCATCGTCCAGCAGCTCATCCAGTTGCCGGCCTCGCCGATCCACTGCGCCGCGGTGCGGATGTCGGCTTCGGGGATGCCGGTGATCTCGGCGACCCGGCCCGGGGTGAACTCGGCGAGGAACTCGGGCATCGCATCCCAGCCCTCGGTGAACTCGGCGATGAAGCCGGGGTCGGTGTGCCCGTTCGCCACGATCAGGTGCAGCAGTCCGTTGAGCAGTGCGAGGTCGGTACCGGGCGCGATCTGCAGGAACAGGTCGGCCTTGTCGGCGGTCGCGCTGCGCCGGGGGTCGACGACGATCAGCTTCGCGCCTGCCTTGACCCGGTCCATCATCCGCAGGAACAGGATCGGGTGACAGTCGGCCATGTTGGCGCCCGTCACGAAGAAGACGTCGGCGTGATCGAAGTCCTGGTACGACCCGGGCGGGCCGTCGGCGCCGAGCGACTGCTTGTACCCGGTTCCGGCGCTGGCCATGCACAGCCGCGAGTTCGATTCGATCTGGTTGGTGCCGATGAAGCCCTTGGCCAGCTTGTTCGACAGGTACTGGGCCTCGAGCGACATCTGCCCCGAGACGTAGAGCGCGACGGCGTCGGGGCCGTGCTCGTCGACGATCGCCCGCAACCGCCGCGCGGTCTCGGTGACGACGGCGTCCATGTCGGCGGCCTCGATCGGGGCGCCACGTTCCGGCCGCCGGTGGGCGGACTCCATGCGACCGGGTCCGGCGAGCATGTCGGCGGTGGTCGCGCCCTTGGTGCACAGCCGCCCGAAGTTCGTGGGATGGGCCTTGCGACCCGACGACTTCGCGGCCCGGCGGCGCCCGGTCTCCGGGTCGGTGGTGATCTCGAGAACCAGCCCACACCCCACCCCGCAGTAGGCGCACACTGTGTCCACGCTGGTGGTATCGGATCCAACACCCACGGTTCGCCTCTCCTCCGGTCGGTGACTCAAGGGGCCGGTTCCGATCATGGAGCACGGGTATTTCCGAATCTTGGATCGGATGTTTCGGCCTGATGACGGTCCCTTCTCCGCCGTACCGGGTCGCGAGTGCGCAGCCGGAAACGTCGGTGCCGCGCGCGACTCGTACGGGCGAGCGGATGTCGGTGGTCCTGCCTAGGGTGAGCCCATGAGCACCCCCGCCATGATCAACGTCACGGGTCTCGCGCGCACCTTCGCCACCAAGACCGGTCCGGTCGAGGCGGTCAAGGGCATCGACTTCGAGGTCCGGGAGGGCGAGATCCTCGGCCTGCTCGGACCCAACGGCGCGGGCAAGACCACCACCCTTCGCATGATCAGCACCCTGATCGAGCCCACCGCGGGCGACGCCGTCGTCTCCGGGGCCGACCTGCTGCGCAACCCGCGGCTGGTGCGGTCCCGGATCGGCTATGTCGCACAGGGCGGTGCGACGCACGACGAGGAACTGGTCATCGACGAACTGGTTCTGCAGGCCAGGCTGTTCGGGTTGAGCAAGTCGTCGGCGGTCGCGAACGCAGAGGCGCTGCTGCACACGCTGGACCTGGACGGCCTCGGCAGACGCAAGTGCAAACAACTCTCCGGCGGCCAACGCAGGCGCGTCGACATCGCGCTGGGCCTTGTGCACCAGCCCAATCTCATCTACCTCGACGAACCGACCACCGGCCTCGACCCGCAGAGCCGGGCGAACCTGTGGGATCACATCCGGTCGCTGCGCGAGCGCGGCACCACGATCGTGCTCACCACCCACTACCTGGACGAGGCCGACGCGCTGTGCGACCGGATCCTGGTGATGGACCACGGGGAGATCGTCGCCGAGGGGACGCCGGACGAGCTCAAGCGGCGCATCTCCGGCGACGTGATCAGCCTCGAGATCACCCCCGAACTGGCCGCCCGCGCGGTCGAGGTTGCCGACTGCACCCTCGACCTCCGCTCCCAGCTCACCGAGGGTCACCTCGTGCACCTGACCGTCGAGAAGGGCGACGCCGCCGTGGTCCCGCTGCTGCACGCGCTACAGGCGGCCGGCATCGTGCCCGGGTCGCTGACCGTCAAACGTCCGAGCCTCGACGACGTGTTCCTCACCGTCACCGGCCGGTCGCTCAGGGATGGAGACCAGGGATGACACTGACCGATACCTTCCCCGTCACGTCGACCGCTCGAGAGACCGGCCTGATCTTCTGGTCGCACCTGCGGGCGAGCCTGCGGAACCCGCTGTGGGTGTTGATCGGGCTGAGCCAACCGATCCTGTACCTGGTGCTGTTCGGCCCTCTGCTCGAGGGCGTCGGCGGCTCGGTCGGCGCGGGCACCGATCCGTGGCTGGTGTTCACTCCCGGTCTGATCATCCAGATCGGCCTGTTCGGGTCGATGTTCGCCGGCTTCTCCATGGTCTACGAGCTGCGCGCCGGGATCATCGAGCGGCAACGGGTGACGCCGGCCAGCCGGTCGGCGCTGCTGCTCGGGCGGGTGCTCAAGGACATGGTGGTGCTGATGGTGCAGGCGACCATCCTGGTGCTGGTCGCGGTGCTGCTGTTCGACCTGCGGCCCAACGTCCTCGGATTCGTGCTCACACTCGTCCTGGTCGCGATCATCGCCGCGGGCATGTCCTCGGCCTCGTACGCGCTGGCGTTGGCGACCCGGTCGGAGGATTCGCTGGCCTCGGTGCTGAACATGGTTTCGGTTCCACTGCTGCTGCTCTCGGGCATCCTGCTGCCGATGACCCTCGGCCCGGGATGGCTGCAGACGCTGGCGCGGCTCAATCCCCTCTCGCACACCGTCGACGCGGCCCGGGCGCTGTTCCGGGGCGATTTCGGGTCGTCGGACGTGTACATCGGGACCGCCGTCACCGTGGTGCTCGCGGTGGTGCTCGCCGCGATCGGGGCCCGGACGTTCGCGAAGGAGAATGCGTAGGGTCGACGCATGCGACCGACTGCACTGATCACCGGGGCCAGTCGCGGCCTCGGCGCCGCCATTGCCCGCGAACTGGCCCCCGGCCACGACCTCGTGCTCGGTGCCCGGAATTCCCAGGCGCTGCAACCGATCCTGGCCGAGTTGCCCGGGTCCCGCGGGTGGCCGGTAGACCTGACCGACTACCCGGCGGTCGCCGATGCCGCCGCGGGGATCGAACGGCTCGACGTGCTCGTGCACAACGCCGGAATCGCGGATCTGGGCACCGTCGCCGAGACCGGCGTCGACACATGGCGCCGAACGCTCGAGGCCAACGTGATCGCGGTGGCGGAGCTGACCCGACTGCTGCTGCCCGCCCTGCGGGCATCGAACGGTCATGTGGTGCTGATCAATTCGGGTGCGGGACTGCGCGCGAACCCCGGCTGGGGCGCCTACGCGGCGAGCAAGTTCGCGTTGCGCGCGTTCGGCGACGCGCTGCGCCACGAGGAACCGGCGCTGCGTGTTACCTCCATCCACCCCGGCCGGATCGCGACCGACATGCAGCAGGCCATCGTCGCGACCGAGGGCGGCGAGTACGACCCCGACCAGTTCCTCACCCCCGAGACGGTCGCCGTCGCCGTCCGGCAGGCGGTCGAGACGGCGCGGGACGCCCACCCGACTGAGATCGTGCTGCGTCCGATCGCGCGGTAGGAGCCGGTTGTCAGGTCAATTCGCAGCCCTGGCCGATCGGAACGCCGTTCAACCGGTCGAGAATGTACGAGACCGCGCCGTTCGTTCGAAGGCCGTCGATCAGCTCGGGACCGAAATGATTGACGAAGGTCGTGCCCGGCGCGACGGGCGGTAGGTCATTGGTGCGGAAGGTGACGGCCGCACCCCGGTCGCACCAGTCGACGGCCAGTTGGCGGGCCTGACCGTAGGGGACTGTGTCGTCGTTGCGGCCGCTGGTGACCAGTACCGGCGCGCTCGGCGCGAGAGTGCCCAGCCGTTGCTCGCGGAGGACGCGGATCGCCTCGGGTGCGCCGCGCAGGTTGTCCAGCAGCGACCGACCGTCCCTGGTGTACGCGTTGGTCCGCAGGAAGGGCTGCCGGGCCATGACGTCGGCGATGCACTCGGTGCCGAGTTCGCCGAGCACCGCCAGTCCTGCGGGCGTGAGGCGTTCGTGGACTGTCCTGTCGAGTTCGGGATTGCGTGCGACGAACCCGTTGATCGCGAAGCCGATGGCGCCGCCGATGAGATTTCCGTCGATCTGTGCCAGCACCTCTTCCAGGTCGGCGGTCGGCCCGCCCGCCCAGGTGCCCTTCAGATTCAGCTCGGGAGCGTAGGAGGCTGCCAGTTCCGCCGCGGCTCCGGTGGCCCCGCCTCCCTGCGAATACCCCCACAGCGCAACGGGTGTCGACGCGCCGCCACCGCCGAGATCGTTGGCGGCCCGGGCCGCGTCGAGGACGGCGTGTGCCTGCTCGACCCTGTTGGCATAGGTGTGGATGCCCGGGGTGCCGAGTCCGATGTAGTCGGTGACGAAGACCCGCGCACCCAGCGCGGTCCACACACCCGCGGACACCGCTTCCTGGTTGGCGGACAACGACGGCGGACCGGCGGTCGCGTACATCCCCGTGGAGAAGGCACGCGACATCGCACATTGGTCACCCTGACCGGCCGTGCCGGGGGCGATGACCACGGTCGGGCGTGGCCCCGTCCCGCGCCACGGGTGATTCCCCTCGACGAAGGTGCCCGTCACAGCGGTCGGCGAGCCGTCCTGCAGGCGGGAGGTGTACATGACGCGCTGCGCCGCGGCCGGCCAGCTTCCGTCGCCGCCGGGTGCCGAGGCGAACAACGGCATCGCCTCCGTGCGGAGGATCGCTCCCGGGGTCGACGTCAGGCGGGCCGGAGGGGAGTAGAAGTCCGCATCCTGCTCGGCGAGAGCGGTGCCCGACCCGGCGAGAACGGATACGGCTGTGGCGCAGACGATCAGCGCGGCTGCCGCGGACTTCGTCAGATGCCGGAACGGGACGTGGACGCGGCGGGGGGAGTTGGTCATGGCGTGCTTTCCGCTCGGTTCGTCGGGGTGCGGGGGTTCGGGGTGCGGGTCAGATCACCGGGCCGACATCACGCGCGACGATGCGGTCCAGCGCGCGCTCGGCGACCGCGGCGATCGTCATGGACGGGTTGCACGCGGCGGTGTTGCCCGGCATGAGCGCGCCGTCGAGGACGTACAGCCCCGGCTGGCCGTGCATGCGGCCCTCGAGGTCACACACCGAACCCATGGATGCGCCACCGAGCGGGTGCCACGTCGAGGGGAACACCGCGTTGGTGTCAGTGAGCACGCTCGTCGGGCCGGCGATTGCACGGACCGTCGGGGCGATGTGTCCGTTCTGAATGGCCCAGTCGCCCTCCCTCGGCCACCGCAGCACCGCGGCGTCGGCCGCCGAGTCGTACTCGAACCTGCCGCGCCCGTCGCTGACGCCGTAGCCGACCAGCATGGTGCTTCGCACGTCCACGGAGAGCGACGGAATCGAGGCCTGGATGACGGTGTGGGCGTTGGACGGGTCGTCCCAGTTCAGGCTGCCGTACACGACCGGCCCACCCTGGGTGGCGCCGAACTCCCGTTCGGGGTTCGTCCACACGTAGATGCGGTCGGCGTTGGTGCCCCAGCCCTCGCCGAGACCGTCGGGCATATCGGGGATCCGGCCCTGCGCCGCGGCCCGCACCAGCAGTCTGGTGGTGTTCAGGCTGCCCGCGGCCATCACCAGCGCCTTCGTGGTGAGGATCTTGTTCTCGAGCACCCTGCCCGCGGTGTCGATCCGCTCGACGTGCACCGTCCACCGTCCGTCCGATGCCCGCTCGACGTCGGTGACCTGATGCAGGGTCTGCACCGTGACCCGGCCGGTGGCTTCGGCCGCGGCGAGGTAGGTGACGTCGACAGAGTGCTTACCGCCGTTGTTGACCCCGAGCGCGCCGTCCCCGTTGGTGTACGAGGGCTTCATGGCGCCGCGGACCTCGTCGAGGGCGAAGTTCCAGTCGATCGGCATCGGGATCTTCGACAGCGGCAGCCCGGCACGCCGCACGTTCTCCGCGAAGATGCGCGGCGCGCGGTAGCTCGGGCTGTCGACCAGTTGGTCCGGCGCAACGGCGAGTTGGAGCATGCGGGCAACCCGGGGGTAGTGGACCCGGTCCATCGTCGCCCAGTCGAGTTCCTGCGGGAGGTGCGCGTTGAACACGGCCTCCGAGGGTTGCAGGCTCATGCCCTGATAGATCAGCGAACCGCCGCCGACACCCGCCGCGCACAGTGCCGTCATGTTCTCGCCCGGAACCGCCTCGATCAGGCCGGTGTAGGGCTCGAAGGCGACCGGCGTGCCGAACAGCTGCGGCGCGGACCGGTACCAGAGGATGCGCTTGTCCGGCGCGGTGGGATGCGGGAAAGTCTCCGCGTTCGGCCCTGTGGGCCAACGCATTCCACGTTCGAGCACGAGTACCGGCACCCCCGCCTCGGCCAGGCGCAGTGCCGTCACACCGCCGCCGAAGCCCGATCCGACCACGATCACCCGGTGCTCCCCACGGGTCACCGGAACGGCTCCGACTCGGGCCGCAATCCCGTTGGCGGCCTGGGCGGGCCGCGATGTCGCCAGCGCGATTCCCGCGGCGGCGGTACCGGCGAGAAAGGACCGGCGGTTGATCTCGGACACAGCAGTTCCCCCAGTTCTCGGACACGATCAGCTCGACGAACGATCGGTCTGGCCACCCGACGTGGGCCGGGCGACCAGACGAGTCAGGCAGGCGGAGTGATCCGACTCACTCCCAAGAGCGAGCTAAAACTAGACACTGGTGTCCGAATGTGTCAAGAACTCGCGTCGGGCGCGGCGCCCGGCCAGGTGCCGGGCATCATCGCCGGTTTCAGCCAGCGGGCGAGGAACGCGCGCAGATCGGCGTCGGTACGGACGGCTTCGTCCTCGAAGAGGATCACCGAGATGCCGAGGCGAAGCGCGATCTCGACGACGTCGTCCAGGCTCGGCTGAAGGCTCGGCACCCGCTCACCGAGCGGCGAGAGTAGTTCCCGGGCAATGGGTCTGGCGCGCTCGATCATGCCCGCGTCGAACAGCGGGTTGCCGTGCTCCGCCTCGAGCAGGGTGGTCAGCACCGGATGGTCACGGACGGCGGCGCGGCCGGCGACGATGAGTTCGGCGACGTACTCGAAGGCCGAGTCGACCGCGTCGAGCCGGGCGCGGATGTCCCCCAGTACCTGGACGACCAGCCCGGACACCGCCTGCGAGACGAGTTCCTCCCGCGTGCCGAAGATCGAGTAGACGGTCTGCCGGGTGACGCCCGCGCCCTGGGCCACCGCTGCGACGGTGACCCCCCCGTAGCCGGCACTCTCGATCAGCTCGAGGGTGGCGTTCAAGATCTTGTTCCGTGACCGCACACAGCCATTATCGGGCAGCCGCGGTCACGGACCCCGCCACGGGTGATCCGTTTCCGGTGGATTTCCTAGGCGGGTTCGACGAGCACGCAGCGGGCGCCGCTGAAGATCGTCGGCATGCACCGGTTGTTGTGGTCGCACAGCGAGCGGGTGCCCCGATCCGCGGCGATCTTGTTGACCAGGTCCGGCTCGCGCAGCAGCGCCCGGGCCATGGCCACGAACTCGAAGCCCTCCGCCATCGCGGTGTCCATGCCCTCCCGGTCCGTGACCCCGCCGAGCAGTACCAGCGGCATCGTCACCGCGGCGCGGATCAGGCGGGCCTGCTCGAGCATGAACAGCGGGGTGTACGGGTACTCGCGGATGAACTTCTTGCCGACCAGTTGCACGCCGAGCTTGATCGGCTGCGGCATCGCCTCGGCGAACTCGCGGATCGGCGCATCGCCCTTGAACAGGTACATCGGGTTGAGCAGCGAACTGCCCATGGTCAGCTCGAGCGCGTCGAGGCTGCCGTCCGCCTCGAGCCACTGCGCCACCTGGATCGCCTCGTCCACCCGGAAGCCGCCGGGCACCCCGTCGTCCATGTTGAGCTTGGCCAGGATCGCGATCTTGCCGCCCACCGCCTCGCGGACGGCGCGCGCCGTCTCGAGCACGATCCGGGCCCGGTTCTCCAGCGAACCACCGTAGGAGTCCTTGCGGTGGTTGAGTTTCGGGCTCAGGAACGAGCTGGCGAAGTAGTTGTGCCCGAAGTGGATCTCGACGGCGTCGAAGCCGCCCTCGACGGCGAGCTTCGCGGCGTTGCCGTGTGCGGCGGTGATCCGGGCGATGTCCTCGGCGGTAGCGCTGCGAACCGTCTTCATGCTCATCGGGTTGAACGAACGCGACGGCGCCAAGGCGGGGAACCCGGTGGACTTCTGGTTCGCGACCGGACCCGCGTGCCCCAGCTGCGCGGAGGCCGCGGCACCCTCCGCATGGATCGCGTCGGTCAGCCGACGTAGTCCGGGAACGACCTCGGGACGCATCCACAGCTGGCCGTACTCGGTGCGCCCCTCCGGCGCGACCGCACAGTAGGCGACGGTGGACATGCCGACCCCGCCCGCGGCCGGTCGACGGTGGAAATCGATCAGCTCGTCTGTGACCAGCGCGTTCGGTGTCCTGCCCTCGAAGGTCGCGGACTTGATGATGCGATTGCGCAGCGTCAACGGGCCGAGCGAGGCGGGAGCGAGTACATCGGGACTGGTCACGGTTCATCCTCCGATACGGGTTTGGCCGATGGTAGGGCGCGCACGAGCCGGCCGGTCCGGAACCGACCGCTGAACGGGAGACTGCGCCCGCCGAACTCAGGAGCAGCGGTATAGCGCGGCCCCGGACCACCCGACCCGACGGTGAGGAACCCGCGGCGAACCCGCGGACGGGCGCCGGCACCGGTACCGATCCCGCGCGGTGAGGCGGCCCCGAGGGACGCCCGCCGGGGGCGCGAGGGCGGACGACGGCGCGCGCGCAAGGGCGGAACCATCGGCTCCCGGTACCGAGATATCGACGAGATCGCTTGATATGCAATGGATTCCGGAGGTCCCGTGCCCGCCCGGGTGTCCCGGTGAGGGCGGTGGGCCGGCGTCAGAACCCGTCGGGCGCCGGCTGACCGATCGTCGACGGCTCCTGGCTACGCACCCACTTCGGGAGAATGAAGATTCCCTCGGCCTCCACGCAGACACCGTCGGCGTCGGCGATGTGGCCGACCACGAAGGTCTTGACCCCCTCGACACGGTCGATCCGGGCCTCGGCATGCAGGTCGCCGAGCGGGGTGGGCCTGCGGTAGCGCAGGGTCAGGGTGCCGGTCATGCCCGGAGCTCCGCCCATCTCCGCGGCAGAACCGAGGACCTGGTCGAGGATGAGCGCGGACACCCCGCCGTGGGTGAGCCCGGCGGGGCCCTCGTACTGCGAGCCGAGGTGGAAGTCGCACCACGCCCGTCCGTCCGGATCGTGGCCCAGCACCAGCGGCGGCGCGACCGCATTGCGCAGTCCGGCCGCGGCGTTGCCCCAGGCCCGCTTCTGGCCCGACGCACCCCAGCGGACGCCGTACGGCCCGGGGTTCATGCGCTTGCGCAGGATCTGCTTGGCCGCCTCGAGGTTCTCCTGTGCGGCGCGCAGGTCGGCGAGGTCCTCGACCTCGGTCAGCAGCGCGATCTCGATCAGCTCCCGGACGCTGTCGGTCAGCGGTCCGTACAGGTCCTTCTGCCTCGCGACGTCCTCGTCGGACATCCCGTCCTGGACATAGAGCGACTTTTGGCGGGCGGTCGAATCGGTCACGGTGGCCTCACTCGTACTGGAAGTCATGTGCACTCTACATACGGCCCCGAACCCGGCCCGCCGCCGACAAACCGAACGGGGGCTCACGGCTCGTTCTCGGACCGAGAATGAGCCGCGAACCCCCGTTCAACGCATGCGAGGCGCTGTTATGCCTTCCGGAGCAGGAAGCTCAGGACCGCCGCCTCGAAGGCTTCCTTCTGCTCGATCATGGCCCAGTGCCCGCAGTTCGGGAACACGTGCAGCTCCGCGTTCGGAATGGTCCGCATCGGGATCAGCGCCATGTCCAGCGGGCTGACCCGGTCGTCGCGACCCCAGGTGAGCAGCGTGGGCGCCTGCACCTTGTGCATCATCGCCCACGGCGGCGGCGCGTCGGAGGCCTCCATGGCCTTGACCATCATCGAGAAGGCCGCCTTGCTGTACATCCGGCGCGCGCTCTCGAGGGTGGCCGGATCGGTGGCCTGCGTCCAGCGCTCCTCGATCAGCTCCTCGGTCACCATCGCCGGGTCGTAGACCATCGAGTACAGCCACTGGATCAGGCGCTCGCGGCTCGGCTCCTCGGTGAACTCCTGCAGCAGCTTGATGCCCTCACCCGGGCCGGGGCTGAAGATGTTCTTGCCGATGCCGCCGATGGTCACCAGCCGGCGCACCTTGTCGGGACGGGCGATGGCGTAGTTGATGGCGACGCCGCCGCCCATCGAGTTGCCGATGATGTCGACGCTGTCGAGCCCGAGCGCGTCGACGAACTTCGCCACCGCGTCGAGGGCGGTGACCATCGGGTGGCCACCGAAGTCGTCACTGACGCCGAAGCCGGGGAACTCGAGGACCAGACAACGGAAGTGCTCGGCGAAGACCCCGAGGTTGCCGCGGAAGTTGCGCCAACCGGTCACACCGGGGCCCGAGCCGTGCAGCAACAGCAGCGGGGGACCGTCGCCCGCCTCGTGATAGCGCAGGACGCCCTGTTCGGTGGTGATCTCCCGAAGAGTGCCTTCGTAACTCAGGTCCGATGTCATCGCATGCCTCCGTCTCACGAAGCGGTGCCTCAGCCCGCCGATTTACCCACAACGGTCCCACTACCGCCGCCCGGCTCCCAGATGCCGTTCCGGTCAGTGGGCAGATCCGATTCCCCCGACATGGGTGAAGGGACCCAGCATTCGGTCTGACCG
>NZ_JBHZAH010000063.1:0-28708 GCF_042754225.1 Rhodococcus sp. NPDC059234 | reverse complement strand
AGGTCATATCCGGTATTAGACCCAGTTTCCCAGGCTTATCCCGAAGTGCAGGGCAGATCACCCACGTGTTACTCACCCGTTCGCCGCTCGTGTACCCCGAAGGGCCTTACCGCTCGACTTGCATGTGTTAAGCACGCCGCCAGCGTTCGTCCTGAGCCAGGATCAAACTCTCCGTTGAAGACTCTAGATTGGCCGGCGAACCGGCAATCAGTCATAGACATCGAGTCAAATCACTAGCATTCAAAAACTCAAACTAGCTTAAAAACACTGACACCCCCCGACGGAAGAAGGAGAGCATCAGCAATACCCACCCACAAAAAGTGGAGTGGAGTACCAAAAATATTTGGCACTGACATTCATCGGCACACTGTTGAGTTCTCAAAGAACACGCACACACCATCACCACCGAGAAACTCTCTCGGCCGCTCCGGGGCAACTGTTCCAGCCTAACTCAGTTAGTCGTCGGGGGCAAACCCGGGTCCTTCTGAGTGGCTTTCGTCGAGCGGCTCCGCACTCCGTGTCCCGCGCCTCTCGGCCGGGTCGGTGTCCGTGTCGCTCTGACTCGACAAAAGTTACGCGGCGATGAACGCAGAGGCAAATCGCCAGGTGGGAGCGGATCTGCCGGACAAAGTCGCTGGTCGTGGCCCCGCGGACTGCCCCGGTGACGCGAATCGTCTCGAATTACATCGATGTGACTCGCGCCACCGTGCCCAATCAGGCCGGCAGGACCTGGATTCCCGCGAAGTTCCGCTTGCCGCGGCGGACCACCAACCACTGGCCGTGCAGCAGATCCGTGGTCGCCGGCTCCCACTCCTCGGAGGAGATACGCGCATTGTTCACCGAGGCACCACCTTCCTTGACGGTGCGACGGGCCGCACCCTTGCTCTCGCAGAGTCCGCTCGCGACCAGCAGGTCGACGATGGTCGACGGCTCGCCCGCTCGGACCTGCGCGACCGAGGCCTCGGTGAGCGCCGCCGCGAGGGTGGCCTCGTCGAGGTCGGTGAGCTCGGCACGACCGAACAGGGCCTGGCTGGCGAGCTCGACTGCGGCGGTGTTGTGCGCGCCGTGCACGAGCGTCGTCATCTCCGCGGCCAGGCGCCGCTGCGCGACGCGGGCCTGCGGTCGCTCCGCGGTCTCCGCCTCGAGGTCGGCGAGTTCGGCCTGGTCCAGGAAGGTGAACCAGCGCAGGTACCGGACGACGTCGGCGTCACCGGTGTTCACGAAGTACTGGTACCAGGCGTACGGGCTGGTCATCTCGGGATCGAGCCAGAGGCTGCCGCCGCCGGTCGACTTGCCGAACTTCTTGCCGTCCGAGGACGTCACCAGCGGAACCGTCATCGCATGCACGGACTCCCCGTCCACCCGCCTGTTCAGCTCGACGCCGGCGATGATGTTGCCCCACTGGTCGGAGCCGCCGATCTGCAGCGTGCACCCGCGCTCGCGGCGCAACTGCAGGTAGTCGTTGGCCTGCAACAGCATGTAGCTGAACTCGGTGTAGGACATCCCGTCGGACTCCAGCCGGCGCTTGACCGTGTCGCGGGCCAGCATCACGTTCACCGAGAAGTGCTTGCCGATGTCGCGGAGGAAGTCGATCGCGGACAACTGGCCGGTCCAGTTCATGTTGTTCTCGATCACCGCGGCGTTCGAGCCGTCGAAGTCGACGAAACGCTCGAGCTGCGCCCGGATCCGCCCGGCCCACTCCGCGACGGTGTCGGCGGAGTTCATCGTCCGCTCCCCCACGTCCCGCGGATCACCGATCAGTCCGGTCGCACCGCCGGCCAGGACGATCGGCTTGTGGCCGGCCATCTGAAACCGCTTGAGCGCCAACAGCGGAACCAGGTGACCGGCGTGCAGGCTCGGGCCGGTCGGATCGAAACCGGCATAGAGCGTGACCGGACCACCATCGGCATCCCGGCGCAGGGTGTCGAGATCGGTGGATTGCGCGATCAGTCCGCGCCAGCTCAGTTCGTCGATAATGTTCACAGTCACGTCCTCGATCATCCCGCACTCGGGATGATCGGTGCACGCGGGCTGCGGCGATAGGCCGACACAGCGGGCGAGTCCGGATCCCACAGTCGCCACGGCCGATCTGCCGCCCGGGAGATGCCCACCCGCGGACCCGCCTCCGCACGGACCACGGGCCCCCATTCCAGGTGCAGCCGCGATCGCTCGCCGAACAGTTCGGACCCGTTGTCCGCCAGGGTGATCCCCAGTGCCTGCCCCAGGTTGCCCGGACCGCGGGCGAGATCGCGCCGTCGCCGATCCGGCCCGCGCCGCGCCCTGACGATGTCCTCGCCCTCGACGACCTCCGCCGCCCTGAGCAGCACCGCACCCGCGGTGCCCGCGCCGGCACAGGTGACATTCATGCAGTGGTGCAGTCCGTGACTGAGGTACACGTACAACCGGCCGGCCGGACCGAACATCACCTCGTTGCGACGCGTCGGTCCCGGGTACGAATGCGCGGCCGGGTCGGGCCACGGCCCGGACTCGTCCCCTCCGTAGGCCTCGACCTCGACGATCCGGACCCGCACCCCGTCCACCGCGAGGGTCGAGCCGAGCAGGAGGTGGGCCGCCGTCAGCGGGTCGGCCGCCGCCAGTTCCTCTTCGACGCGCTGCGCGTGCGCCACCTCGCGAATCGTCCGCTCAGGCGCCTGCGGAGCCCTCGGCACGCGCGAGCAGGCTCTCGTGCTCGTCCTCGGAGACGTCGCGGGCCTCGTCGACGAGCAGCACCGGGATGCCGTCCTCGATCGGGTAGGCGCGGCGCAGTCGCGGGTTGTAGAGCAGTTCGTCGTCGATCAGCAACAGCGGGCCCTTGTCCTGCGGGCAGGCCAGAATGCTCAGCAGGGTGGGATCTAGCGCCACAACGGGTCCTCTCGAGGTCGGTACTTAAGAACTCGGCCAGGCTACCCGGCTAGCCGGTCAGTGCCCGACTGCCCTGCGCCCGCAACTCGGTCAGCACCGCGCGGGTCAACCGCCGGTAGCCGTCCTTCTCCGGGTCGTAGTACCACGACCGGACGCTCGGTGCCGGCAGTCCCGCCGCGGCCAGTGCGGAGCGGCGCGGGCGATAGGAATTGCTGATCGCGATCTCGGGAACGACGTGCACCAGGTCCGGACGCTCCCCGGGCGCCAGCTCGGCGAGAGAGTCGGCGAGGTCAACGGCGGTGAGCGAACTGCCGGGTCGCAGGGTCAACGCGGCCACCGCAACCTCCTCCTCCCCTGCCGGGACCCCGTAGACCACGGCCAGGTCGACCTGCGCGAGTCCGCCGAGCGCGTCGACGATCGGCTGCCCGTACACCGGACCGCGCAGTGCCCGGACGACGAAGTTCTTCTCGTCCATCAACCAGTAGTCGCCGTCGGCGTCGCGGCGGAACAGGTGCTCGGTCGGCACCCAGGCGTCACCCGCACCGAACACCCCGCGCACGGCGCCGCTGATCGCCTCGCTCCCGGTGGCCTGCCCCAACAGCAGCCCGACCTCGTCGACCCCGCATTCGCGCACGAGCCCGCGCTCGTCCTCGAGGAACGTGCCGGCGATCGGGTCGTACGCGGCGATCCGGACCGGGGTGCTGCCCGGCAGCGGCCTGCCCTTCGCGCCGGGCTTGGCGCCCGAGACGTTCGCCAGCACGACGGCGCCCTCGGTGGACGCGTAGAACTCGAGCACCTGGGCGGGCTCGAATCGCTTCATGGTCCGCAGCCACAGCCCCTGGGGCATGCCCGACCCGACGAACAGCCGGATCGGATGCGAGGCGTCGAGGGCGAAGTCCGGACTGTCAACCAGTTCCCGCAGCATCGTCCAGGTGTAGGCCACGACGGTCACGCCGTAGCGGTGCACCTCGGTGGCGAACCGCTCCGGATCCAGGCCGCGGGTCAACGCGATCCGCGACCCGCCCGCGATGGCACCGCCGAGCGTGGCCAGCAGGACCGACGAATGGTAGAGCGGCGCAACCGAATAGACGGTGTCGCCGCGCCCGAGATTCGCGGCCGTCGCGGTGCCGAACGCGGACAGCGCCCACCGATGGTTGGTGACGTGCTTGGCCTCGAGGTGACCGCCGAACCTGCCGAACAGCACGAAGGCGAGTTCGTTCGCCCGGCCCGGGTTCGGCCGGTACCAGGCGGGCATGTGCACTCGTGACGGGTCGATCCGCTCCAGGTCGATCGTCTCCGAGTCCGGTTCGATGTCGAGCACCCGCGACTCGCCGCCACCGAGGACCAGCACCCGCAGGCCCAGCGACTCCGCCGCGCGCAGATTGTCCGGATCGGTGATGACCATTTCCGCCTTGCCCAGGCGCGCCGCGGTCTCCAGGTCCCCGGCCGGCGGAATCAGCACGACCACCGCGCCGATCCGGGACAGCGCGGCGATCGCGGTGAGGGCGCTCGGCCGAGTCTCCATCAGGACCGCGACCCTCGACGCCGGGCGCACCCCGGTCGAGATCAGACCCTTGACGACGTTGTCGATGCGGGTGTTGACGGCCTCGTTGGTGTAGGCACGGTCGTCGAACAGGAAGCACTCGGCCTTGGGCGAGCGCGAGCCGGCCTCCGCCAGCAGTTTGCCGAGCGAGATGGTCGTGTGCGGCTGGATCTGACCGAGTCGCACCAGCCGCGGCAGGGCCCGCACGGCCTCCGCGGACAACTCGCGACTGCCGCGCACCGCCTGGGTGGTCACGTCGAAGACGCCCTTGGTCACGCCGACACCGACCTCCGCGATGGACGCCCCCGTGTGCAGCAGACGGTCACTGACCGAAACGCCGGTCTCGGTCGCGGGCTGGTCCTCGTAGGACATCTCCTCGATGCTCTCCGGCCGCGGCCCGAGCCCGTCGCGCCAGCGCACCCACTCGCCGGTGATCGGCCACGTCTGCGAGGCGGCCAGCGACCCGACCACGAGTCCGAAATGTCCCGCCCGCAGTGTTGTTTCGAAGATCTCCGCCTTCGGCGCGGCCTTGCGGATGCCCCGCACCGCGACCGGCTGACCGATGTCGTCGACCTCGCCCACGAAGGCGAGGATCGGGCAGGTCAGTTCCGCGAGTGAGACCAGCCGGTCTCCGATCACGAAGCCGCCGGACATCATCCGGTTGTGCGCGATGAACTGCTTGAGCACGTCGGCCACGGCGGGTCCGGACCAGGCGACCCAGCCGTCGGTGGCCAGGAATCGCCGCTGCTGCTCACGCGGCAGCAGGGCCTCCCGGTCGTGCAACTGCCGCAGGAACTCGAGCCGGGACTTGGCGGTCTTGACCGGGTCGAGCAGCTGGAAGCCGGTGCGGGCCATCCAGCCGGTGACCGCGAGCCGGTTGAACACGTGGTCGGCGAGGAAGTCCGCCGCCCGGCTGGCCACCCCCGCGGGGATCCCGAAGGGCAGCGCGGCGAGCGTGTCCACCGGGGCGCCGAAGGTGATCAGCGTGGCGATGTTCTTGCACCGCCGGTAGGCGGCCGCCTGGTACGCGAACATGCCGCCCTGGGAATACCCGGCGAGGTGCACGTCCCGGCCGGTGTGCCGGTGGACGGCGTCGACGATCTCGTCGATCGCGAGGATGTGATCGGCCAGGGTGCGGCCCCAACCGCCGTCCTCCGTTGCGGGCGAACCGAAGTCGACCACCCACGGATCCAGGCCCATGCCGTGCAGCATGCCGACCGCGCCCTGATCCCGGGCGACGTCGTACACGTCGGCGGCCATCATCATCGGCGGCACCAGGACCACCGGGGGACGCGAGGTGTCCGCGGCCTCGTCGGCGAAGTAGCGCCGGAGCCGGTACATCGGCTTGCGCTCGACCACTCGAAATTCCGACGGCCTTGCCTCGGTCTCGAGGCCGCCCAACCGGACGACCTCGAGACCGTTCTGTGCGGTGGCGACCACGCGTCGCACCGAACCGTTCAGAACCTCTGGATACCAACTCACTGCAGCGCCCCCATAAGGATCAAGCCGGTGTGTACCGGCCACTATATTCCTGCGCTGCCGAGTGAATTCGCTAGTTGCCGATCCAGCCCTGCAGCGCGCGCACCGACTCCCGCACCCCGTCGAGCTGTCGCGCGACCTGTACACCGGCGGTACCGCCCCTCGCGTTACGCGAGGAGATCGATCCCTCCACCGTGAGCACCTCCCGAACCGAGGGGGTGAGCGCCGGATCGACCGCCGCCAGCTCCTCGTCGGTGAGGTCCTCGAGACCGACACCGCGCGCCTCCGCGGCCCGCACGCAACCGCCCGCGGCCTCGTGCGCGACACGGAACGGAACGCCCTGGCGCACCATCCATTCGGCGATGTCCGTGGCGAGCGTGAAGCCCGCGGGCGCCAGTTCCGCCATCCGCTCGGTGTGGAACTCGAGGGTCGACACCAGTCCGGTGATCGCCGGCAGCAGCAGCTCGAGCTGTGCCACCGAGTCGAAGACCGGTTCCTTGTCCTCCTGCAGATCCCGGTTGTACGCCAGCGGCTGCGCCTTGAGGGTCGCGAGCAGACCCGTCAGGTTGCCGATCAGCCGCCCGGCCTTGCCGCGGGTCAGTTCGGAGACGTCCGGGTTCTTCTTCTGCGGCATGATCGACGACCCGGTCGACCAGGCGTCGGCGAGCGTGATGTAGCCGAACTCCGGTGTGCTCCAGATGATGACCTCTTCGGCCATCCGCGACAGGTCCACCCCGATCATGGCCAGCACGAAGGCCGCCTCGGCCGCGAAGTCCCGCGACGAGGTGGCGTCGATCGAGTTGTCCGCCGCCGCGTCGAACTTCAACTCGGCCGCGATCGCGTCGGGATTGAGCCCCAGCGACGAACCCGCCAGCGCACCGGATCCGTACGGCGAGATCGCGGCGCGCTTGTCGAAGTCGACCAATCGCTGGACGTCCCGCAGCAGGGGATGCGCGTGCGCGAGCAGGTGGTGCGCGAGCAGCACCGGCTGCGCCGCCTGCAGGTGCGTCTTGCCGGGCATCACCGCGGCCGGGTGGGCCGCAGCCTGGGTGGCGAGGGCGTCGACGACGTCGAGTACCCCGGCCGCCACCTGCCGGACGGCGTCGCGCAGCCACATCCGGAACAGCGTGGCCACCTGGTCGTTTCGGGACCGACCCGCGCGCAGTCTGCCGCCGACCTCCGGCCCGACCCGCTCGATCAGTCCCCGCTCGAGGGCGCCGTGCACATCCTCGTCGGAGTCCGCCGGCACGAACGCGCCGCTGGCCACATCGGCGCCGAGACGCTCGAGGCCGTCCAGCATCGTGGCCAGGTCGGCGTCACCGAGCAGTCCCGCCGCGTGCAGCACCCGCGCGTGGGCCTGCGAGGCACGCACGTCGTAGGGCGCGAGCACCCAGTCGAAGTGCGTGGACTTGCTCAGCGCCGCCATGGCGGCGGCCGGTCCGGACTCGAACCGGCCGCCCCAGAGGGCACCTTCGTTGGTGCCGTGCTCAGCCATCGTTACAGGCCCAGATCGCGCTTCGCCGCGACCTTGGAGGACAGGCCGTGGATGTTGACGAAGCCCTTCGCGTAGGACTGGTCGAAGGTGTCGCCCTCGTCGTAGGTGGCGAGGTTGAAGTCGTACAGCGACTCCGGGCTGCGGCGACCGTTGACGGTGATCGCGCCGCCGTGCAGGAACAGCCGGATGTCGCCGGTGACCCGCTCCTGGGTCTTGGCGACGAACGAGTCGAGGGCGTCCTTGAGCGGCGAGAACCACAGGCCGTCGTAGACCAGCTCGCTCCAGCGCTGCTCCATCTGGCGCTTGTAGCGGCCGAGCTCACGCTCGAGGGTGACGTGCTCGAGCTCCTGGTGGGCGGTGATGAGCACCATCGCACCGGGGGCCTCGTAGATCTCGCGGCTCTTGATGCCGACGAGACGGTCCTCGACGACGTCGAGGCGGCCGACGCCCTGCGCACCCGCGCGCTTGTTGAGCTCCTGGATGGCCTCGAGCACGGTGACCGGCTTGCCGTCGATCGCGACCGGCTTGCCTGCCTCGAAGCTGATGATCAGCTCGTCCGGGGTGTTCCAGTTGAGCGTCGGGTCCTGGGTGTAGTCGTAGACGTCCTTGGTCGGCGCGTTCCACAGGTCCTCGAGGAACCCGGTCTCCACCGCGCGGCCCCACACGTTCTGGTCGATCGAGAACGGCGAACGCTTGGTGACGTTGATCGGGATGTTGTTCTCCTCGGCGAAGGCGATGGCCTTCTCGCGGGTCCACGCGTAGTCGCGGACCGGCGCGATCACCTCGAGGTCGGGCGCGAGGGCACCGAAGCCGACCTCGAAGCGGACCTGGTCGTTGCCCTTGCCGGTGCAGCCGTGCGAGACGACGGTGCCGCCGTGCGCGCGGGCCGCCTCGACGATGTGCTTGACGATCAGGGGCCGGCTGATGGCCGAGACCAGCGGGTAGCGGTCCATGTACAGCGCATTGGCCTGGATGGTCGGCAGGCAGTACTCGTCCGCGAACTCGTCGCGGGCGTCGACCACGACGGACTCGACGGCACCGCAGTCGAGGGCACGCTGGCGCACGACCTCCATGTCCTCGCCGCCCTGGCCGAGGTCGATGGCGACGGCGACGACCTCTTTGCCGGTCTCCTTGCCGATCCAGCTGATGGCCACCGAGGTGTCCAGTCCGCCGGAGTAGGCGAGTACGACGCGTTCAGCCATGGTCTGTGTGCTCCTTCAGGTTGAAATCTTCGAAAGTGTTGAAGTTGTTCGATCGCGCATCGCGCCTGACGGCGCGAAACACACAGGTCAGGCCAGCTTCTCGATCATGTCGGCGAGCTGGCTGCCCGTCAGTGGTTCGCGGGCGATAACAAGAATGGTGTCATCCCCGGCAATGGTTCCCACAACCTCCGGCAACGAAGCCCGGTCGAGGGCGCTCGCGAGGTAGTGCGCGGCACCCGGCGGAGTGCGCAGTACCGCCAGGTTCCCGCTCGCGTCCGTGGAGACGAGCAGCTCCCCGAGCAGCCGCGCGAGCCGGTCCGTTCCGCCGGAAACCCCGCGCACCGGACTGCCGTCCTCGGGAACGACGTAGACGCCCGCTCCCCCGTCCGCCGCCCGCAGCTTGACCGCGCCGAGCTCCTCGAGGTCACGCGAGAGCGTCGCGTTGGACACCTCGATGCCCTCGGCCGCGAGGAGTGCGGCCAGCTCCGGCTGGCTGCGAACCTCGTGCACGGCGAGCAGCGCGGTAATCCGCGACTGCCGTCCGGCCCGGGTGTGCGCGACCGAAACTCGACCCGAGGCTTCGCCCGAGGGAACCGAAACTCGACCCGAGGCTTCGCCCGAGGGATCGACGCCCTGCGGCCGACTCGACGAGACGGAGCGGGCGGTGGTCACGGCCGGGTCCCGCCGCGCTGTTCGAGCAGCCACACCAGCAGCGCCTTCTGGGCGTGCAGCCGGTTCTCCGCCTCGTCCCACACCGCGCTCTGCGGTCCGTCGAGCACCTCGTCGGTGATCTCCTCACCGCGGTGCGCGGGCAGGCAGTGCAGCACCACGGCGCCGTCGGCGGCGCGGTCCAGCAGGGCCTGGTTGATCTGGAACGGCCGGAAGGGCCCGACCCGGTCGAGCCCGTCGTTCTCCTGCCCCATCGACGTCCACGCGTCCGTGACCAGTGCATCCGCACCGTCGGCCGCGGCCTGCGGGTCGTCGGTGACCGTGATCGTCGCGCCGGTCTGCGCCGCGCGGGCGGCGGCCAGTTCGAGCACCCACGGCAGCGGAGCGAAGCCCGCCGGGGCCGCGACGGTGACGTGCACGCCGGCAGTGACGCCGCCGAGCAGCAGCGAGTGCGCCATGTTGTTGGCGCCGTCGCCCAGGTAGGTCAGCCGCAGGCCAGCGAGCTCGCCCTTGCGCTCGGCCAGCGTCTGCAGGTCCGCCAGCACCTGGCAGGGGTGGAACTCGTCGGAGAGTGCGTTGACGATGGGAACCGTTGCGCCCGCGGCCATCTGCTCGAGCCGCTTCTGCCCGAAGGTGCGCCACACGACCGCGTCGACGTAGCGCGACAGCACCCGGCCGGTGTCTTGCAGCGTCTCCTCGCGGCCGAGCTGGGTGCTGCGTCCGTCGACGACGACCGCGTGCCCGCCGAGCTGCGCGATTCCCATCTCGAACGAGAAGCGGGTGCGGGTGGAGTTCTTCTCGAAGATGACGCCGACGCCGCGCGGCCCCGCGAGGGTCTGCTTGGCGAACGGGTCCTTCTTCAGCGCAGCGGCGAGCGCCAGGACCTCGGCCTGCTGCTCCGGAGTCAGGTCGTCGTCCCGCAGGAAGTGCTTGATGCTCGCTCCGCGGGCTCCGCCCGAGTGCTTGACGGTCATGATCTCTACTTCCCTTCCGCCGCAGCGGTGTCGAGGATCGCCGGCAGTGCGGCCACGAAGCCGTCCGCCTGAGCCTCGGTGAGGATGAGCGGGGGCGCGAGGCGGATCACGCCCGGCTGCGACGCATTGACGAGGTATCCGGCCGTGCGGGCCGCGGCCTCGACCTGCGGCGCCAGATCCGAGGTCAGCACGATGCCGAGCAGCAGGCCCGCACCCCGGACGTGGTCGACGAGCGGATGCCCGATCCCCTCGATGGCCTCGGTCAGGTGCTTGCCGAGGCTGTCGGCGTGGCTGACCAGGTCCAGGTCCGCGACGGTGCGCAGCACCGCGAGCGCGGCGGCCGCACTGACCGGGTTACCCCCGAAGGTGGTGCCGTGCTTGCCGGGACTGAGCAGCTCGGCCGCGGCCCCGGTCGCGATGCAGGCACCGATCGGCATCCCGCCGCCGAGCCCCTTGGCGAGAGTCATCACGTCCGGCACGATCCCGACGGCCTGGTGCGCGTAGAACCAGCCGGTCCGGCCGATTCCGGTCTGCACCTCGTCGAGGATCAGCAGGGCGCCCCGCTCGGCAGTGATCCGCCGGGCCTCGACGAGGTATCCCTCGGGGGGCACCTCGACGCCCGCCTCGCCCATGATCGGTTCGAGGAACACCGCGGCGGTGTCGGAGTCGACCGCGGCGTCGAGGGCGGCGATGTCGCCGTACGGAACGTGCTCGACACCGGCAGGCATCGGCTCGAACGGGGCCCGCTTGTCGGGCTGGCCGGTCAGTGCGAGCGCGCCCATGGTCCGGCCGTGGAAGGCCCGCTCCGCCGCGACGATCTTGGGCCGCCCGGTGAGCCGCGCCAGCTTGAAGGCCGCCTCGTTGGCCTCGGTCCCCGAGTTGCACAGGAAGACCCGGCCGGTCACACCGGTCGAGGACTCGCCCGCACCGAGGTGTGCGAGCAGCTGCTCGGCCAGTGCGATCGGCGGCTCGGTGGCATACAGGTTCGAGGTGTGGCCGAGGGTGGACAGCTGGGCCGTGACCGCGTCGACGATCGCGGGGTGCGCGTGGCCGAGGATGTTGACCGCGATGCCGGCGAGCAGGTCGAGGTACTGCTTGCCGTTGGCGTCGGTGACCACCGCGCCCTCTCCGCGAACCAGCGCCACCCGGGGAACGCCGTAGGTGTTCATCAGCGCGTGCGACCAGCGCTGCTGCAGCGGTTCGGTCATGAGTGTCCTTCCGAGTTCGGCGTGACCATCGTGCCGATGCCCTCGCCGGTGAGCAGTTCCAACAGCACCGAGTGCGCGACCCGCCCGTCGATGACGTGCGCCGACGGGACCCCGCCGCGCACCGCACGCAGGCAGGCCTCCATCTTCGGCACCATGCCCGAGTCGAGTCGGGGCAGTAGTTGTTCCAGTGCGGCGGCATCGATCTCGGTCGCGAGCGAGGACCGGTCGGGCCAGTCCGTGTACAGACCCTCGACGTCGGTGAGCATCACCAAACGCTCGGCACCGATCGCCTCGGCCAGGGCGGCGGCGGCGGTGTCGGCGTTGATGTTGTGCACCACGCCGTCCGCGTCGGGCGCGATGGTGGAGACAACCGGAATCCTGCCGGCCGCAACGAGATCGAGCACGGCGTCCGGGTTGACGGTGGTGACGTCGCCGACCAGGCCGATGTCGGTGGCCTCGCCTTCGACCTGCACGGTGCGCCTGGTCGCGGTGAACAGGTGCGCGTCCTCACCGGAGATGCCGACTGCGTACGGTCCGTGCGCGTTGATCAGGCCGACCAGCTCCCGGCCGACCTGCCCGAACAGCACCATCCGGACCACGTCCATCACCTCGGGCGTGGTGACGCGGAATCCGCCGCGGAACTCGCCCTCCATGCCGAGCCGCCCGAGCATGGCGTTGATCTGGGGGCCGCCGCCGTGCACGACGACGGGGTGGATGCCGACGGTCCGCAGGAACGCCATGTCCTGCGCGAACGCCGCCTTGAGCTCGTCGTCGACCATCGCGTTGCCGCCGTACTTGACCACGACGATCTTGCCGTGGAAGCGCTGCAGCCAGGGCAGCGCCTCGGCCAGGACGTACGCCTTCTGGCTGGACGTCAGGTCCAGGATGCTGTCGGTCATGACGAGTACGCCGAGTTCTCTTCGACGTACGCGTGCGAGAGGTCGGTGGTGCGGATGGAGACCTCCGCGTCGCCGACGCCGAGTTCGATGCGCAGGGCGATGTCGATGCCGGACAGGTCGACATCGCGGGCGCCGGGCGCGCCGACGCCGTCGATGCACACCGGATTTCCGTTGAAGGACACCGAGATCCGGTCGGGATCCAGCGAGATCGGGGCGACCCCGACGGCGGCGAGCACCCGGCCCCAGTTGGGGTCGGAGCCGAACAGCGCCGTCTTGACGAGGCTGTCGCGGGCGACGGTCCGGGCACCGATCAGCGCATCGGACTCGCTGGCGGCGCCGGCGACGGTGACGGTGACCCGCTTGGTGACGCCCTCGGCATCGGCCATCATCTGGTCGGCGAGGTCGTCGCAGACCGCGAGGACCGCGGCGTTGAGCTCCTCCTGGGTGGGGGTGACGCCGCTGGCACCCGACGAGAGCAGCAGCACGGTGTCGTTGGTGGAAGTGGCCCCGTCGACGTCGAGCCGGTCGAACGAGAGCCGGGTCGCGGCGCGCAACGCCTCGTCCAACTGGGCGGCGGTCGCGACGGCGTCGGTGGTGACCACCGACAGCATCGTGGCCAGGGCCGGCGCGAGCATGCCTGCGCCCTTGGCCATGCCGCCGACGTTCCACTTGTTCGCGTGGTGCAGCGCGGCCTGCTTGGGCACGGTGTCGGTGGTCATGATCGCGTAGGCGGCGTCGGTGCCGCCGGAGATCCCGCCCGCCAGTTCGTGCACGATCTCGGTCACGCCGGCGAGCAGCTTGTCCATCGGCAGCCGGTCGCCGATCAGTCCGGTCGAACACACCGCGACCTCCCCGGCACCGGTCTCGGTGCCCCAGTCGCTCAGCGTCGCGGCGACGTGCTCCGCGGTGGCGTGGGTGTCCTGGAAGCCGGGCGCTCCGGTGCAGGCGTTCGCGCCGCCCGAGTTGAGCACGACCGCGCGCAGCGTGCCGCCGGTCAGCACCTGCTGCGACCACAGCACCGGCGCGGCCTTGACCTTGTTGGTGGTGAACACCCCGGCAGCGGCGGTGTCCGGGCCCTCGTTGAAGACCAGCGCCAGATCCTGACGCCCGCTGACCTTGATGCCCGCGGCGATGCCGGCCCCCTTGAACCCGGCGGGCGCGGTGACGCCCTGGGTGCGCACGAGGCGACCGCCGGCGACCGTCCGCGCATCCGGAACGACGGGGGTGACGGGGACAGCGTTCACGGGGCAACTCCAACGGTCGAGAGACCAGCGGTCTCGGGCAGGCCAAGGGCGAGGTTCATGGACTGGACGGCGCCGCCGGCCGTGCCCTTGGTGAGGTTGTCGATCGCGGCGATCACGACGAGCAGGCCGGCGGCCTCGTCCACGGTGACGCCGATCTGCACGGCGTTCGAGCCGATCACCGCGCCGGTCTGGGGATAGACGTTCTCCGGCAGCACGTGCACGAACGGCTCGTCCGCATAGGCCTTCTCGTACACCTCGCGGGCACGACCGACCGAGACGGTGGTCGGCGCGGTGCAGGTGGCGAGGATGCCGCGGGGCATCGGCGCGAGGACCGGGGTGAACGAGACGGTGACCTCGGTACCGGCCAGCGCCGAGAGGTTCTGGGTGATCTCCGGCGTGTGCCGGTGCACGCCGCCGACGCCGTACGCCTTCGCCGAGCCCATCACCTCGGAGCCGAGCAGGTCTGCCTTCGGCGCGCGCCCGGCGCCGGAGGTCCCGCTCACGGCGACCACCGTGACCCGCGGCTCGACGATGCCCGCCGCGACGGCGGGCGCCAGCGCGAGGCTGGCGGCGGTCGGATAGCAGCCGGGAACAGCGATGCGGGTGGCGCCGGTGAGCTTGTCCCGGTGGCCCGGCAGCTCGGGCAATCCGTACGGCCAGGTGCCCGCGTGTTCGCTCTTGTAGTAGCGCTCCCACTCGGCGGCGCTCTGGAGCCGGAAGTCGGCGCCGCAGTCGATGATGACTGTCCGTTCGGGCAGCTGCTTGGCGATCTCGGCCGAGTTGCCGTGCGGCAGACCGAGGAACACCACGTCGTGCCCCTCGAGCCGGTCGAGGGTGGTGGGTTCGAGCACGCGGCCGGCGAGCGGCAGCAGGTGCGGATGGAACTCGCCGAGCGTCGCGCCGGCGTTGCTGCCCGCCGTGAGCGCGCCGATCGTCAGCGAGCCGTCGAGGTAGGCGGGGTGACCGAGCAGCAGGCGCAGGATCTCGCCGCCCGCATAGCCGCTCGCCCCCGCGATGGCGACCCGGATCGGCGTCGACGCCGAGTCAGAAGCTGCAGTAGTGACCATACGATCGATTATGCATCATCATGCAAGCTCATTCATAGCCCGGGCCGGATCCGGCACCACCACCCGTCAGACGAAGGCGAGCACGTAGAACACCCAGCACGAGACCGCGGTCAGGGTCATGCCGATCGCCGCGATCGGGGCCCAGCGCCGGTGCCAGGCACTGTGCGCCCCCGGATGCGCCGGCTTTCCGAAGTTCCGCACCGCCCGGACGATCACCACCGGCCACAGCAGCACCGAGAACACGGCGAACACCAGGTGAATCGACAGCGCGGTCCACACCGCAGCGGAGGCCGTGCCTCCGGCCACGCCCGCGGCACGTTCCTCCCAGCCGTTGAATCGGACGTCGATCTCGAAGAGCACCACGGCGACCAGGAGCGCGACACCGAGCCCGAGCTGCACCGACCGGTGCAACGGGAACCGTCGACGCGCCTTGACCTGGTAGACGCTCCACCCCAGGACGGCCACCACGACCGCCATCAGCACGACCATCGCGTCCATGGCCAGCGAGGCCCGAGTTCCGAGGAAGCCGTCGATACCACTGAAGTCGTCCATCCGCGTGCCTGCACCTTCGAGTCGTCGGGGCACGGCAGGCGCCCACGCCGCACCGCGCCGAGCTTTGCCGACACAGTGTCGGCAAAGTCTCGCGGGCACGCTAGCACGGGGCCGAGGCGGCCCAACCACAGCCCGCCGCGGACTACAGGACGGACTCCCTGATCACGTGCTTGGTGAGCTTTCCCGACGGATTGCGGGGCAGTTCGTCGACCACGACCAGCTCCCGCGGAATCTTGTATCGGGCCAGCTTGTCGGCCAGGTAGCCGCGCAGTTCGTCCAGCTCGAGGTTCGCTCCGCCGACGGTCGCCACCACCGCGACCACAGTCTCGCCCCACTGCGGATGCGGCCGCCCGATCACCGCGACGTCGACGATGTCCGCGCGCGGGCGGATGGCCTCCTCGACCTCCTGCGAGTAGACGTTCTCGCCACCGGTGATGATGACGTCCTTCGTCCGGTCGACGATGTACAGGTAGCCGTCCTCGTCGACCCGCGCGACGTCGCCGCTGCGGTACCAACGGCCCTCGAACGCCTCCGCGGTGGCCTGGTCGTTGTCGAGGTAACCGAGCATCCGGGTGTCGCCGGCGAGCCAGATCTCGCCCGTCTCCCCCGACCCGGCGTCGGCACCGTCGGTCCGGACGACACGCAAGTCGACCCCGGGCATGCCACCACGCCCGATCGACCCGGCCTTGGCGATCTGCTCGTGCGGGTAGAGCGCGGTCCCGGTCGGACCCATCTCGCTCATGCCGTACACCTGGTAGAAGTTCTCGGACCGATACGCCTGCTGCAGCTGGCGCGCGACCTCGGCACCGATCGGCGCCCCGCCGTAGGTCCAGCGCCGCATCGTCGAGAAGTCGAAGTCCGCCAGGTCGATGCCCGCCGCCTTCGCCGCCTGCAGCGGGGCCAGGTAGGCGATCGGCGCGCCGAAGAATGCGGTGACCCGCTCGGCGCCGATGATCTCGAGGAACGGCAGCGGGGCGTACTCGCGCATGAGAACGACGGTGCCGCCGAGGAACATCGTGGTCACGAACCAGACGTTGAGCGGGGCCGCGTGCCAGATCGGCATGGCGATCAGCACCCGCTCGTCGCGGTCGAGACCGAGCGTGGTCGAGATGTACGGCGCGACCGTCGTGATCGAGCGGTGCGTGTGCAGGCAGCCCTTCGGCGCGCTGGTGGTGCCCGACGTGTAGAGCACCTGCGCGATCTCGGTCTCGTCGACGTCGATGCCGTCCCACTCGTCGGCCAGGTCGACGAGGGCGTCGAAGTCACGGTCGGCGGCGCCGTCGCCCGCCTCGGTCAGCAACCAGTCGACCTGCGGCGCACCGGCTTCCGCGTTCGCACGCAGGTCCGCGGACACCACGCCGACCTTCGCTCCGCAATGCCCGAGGGTGTACGCGACCTCCGGAGGGGCGAGCTTGTGGTTGACCGGGACCAGAGCCGCGCCGGCCCGCCACGCACCGAACGCCGCGATCGCGAACCCCGGACTGTTGTAGGTCATCACGGCCACCCGGTCGCCACGGGCGACGCCCCGGCCGCGCAGCACCTCGGCCGCCCGCTTCGACGCGGCGAGCAACTCGGCGTAGGTGATCCGCCGGTCCCCGTAGACCAGGGCGTCCTTGTCGGGGAACTTGCGCGCCGTGCTCTCGAGCATCGTGGTCAGGTTCATGGGGTCACTCCTCGGGTGGGGCGGGCGACGAAGCCGGGGGTGGTCGTTGCCGCCGCCGATGATTCGTTCTACAGTCGACTGGCAAGGATTGAATCACGATTCATAGTTTACGGAAAGGGTGCCCCCGGCGATGGCCTACCGACCGACGGAGAAGACCCGGGCCACGCAGGCGCAACGCCGCGCCGCCCTCCTCACCGAGGCGACCGCCCTCGTCGCGACGGGCGGGTTCGCCGCGGCCACGGTCAAGGCGATCGCCGAGAAGAGCGAGGTCAGCGTCGGTTCGGTGTACTCGTACTTCGACGGCAGCAGCGACCTGCTGGCGGCGGTGTTCCGGGCCGGCGCCGATCACGAACTCGCCGCGGTGCGGGCCGCCGTCGACGCCGCCGACGGCGCCGCGAACCGGCTGCGCGCCGTGGTGGAGACGTTCGCGCTGCGCGCCATCAAGGGCCGCCAGCTCGCGTGGTCACTGCTGTTCGAACCGGTGGACCCGCGCATCGACGCCGAGCGCCTGATCTACCGCGCCGACTACCACGCGCTGACCACGGAGATCCTGCGTGAGGGGATGGCGTCGGGGGAATTCCCGCAGCAGCACCTCGAGGTCACCGCGGCCGCCCTCATCGGCGCGATCAGCGAGTCGCTGACCGGTCGCCTGTCCCCCACCCACGCGGTCGCAGCCGACGACGCCGACGACACCCGGACGATCGAGGCGATCCTCCGGTTCTGCCTCCACGGCGTCGGATACGAGCGGGCAGCCACACCCGAAACCCCCAGCAGCCCAGCAACATCGATCGAAGGAACACGCTCATGACGTCCATCGCCCCGTCCGGATTCCGCACCCACGAGGTGTTCAACCAGGCGCCGCCGCGCGTCGACGTCAACGAGTACACCTCGAACGCCCCGCTGGTCGAGGGCGTGGCGCGCTACGACGCCGACTGGGCTCAGCAGGAGCTGACAGAGGTCGGCGCGCTGGTCGGGACCGAGTCGTTCCAGCACGACGCCGAACTCGCGAACACGATCACCCCCGAGTTCCACTCGCACGACAAGTACGGCAATCGGATCGACGAAGTGGAGTTCCATCCCGCGTACCACCGGATCATCGGCGCCGCGGTCGCCCACGGCGCGCACACCTCCGCCTGGGCCGACCCGAAGCCGGGCGCGAACGTCGCGCGCGCCGCGTCGTTCATGATGTTCGCGCAGATCGAGCCCGGCCACTCCTGCCCGATCTCGATGACGCACTCCGTCGTTCCGGCACTGGACTTCTCCCCCGAGCTCGCGGAGCTGTGGCTGCCGCGGCTGTACTCGCGCGGCTACGACGGCCGGCTCGCCGCGCCCGGCGAGAAGCCCGGCGTGCTGTTCGGCATGGCGATGACCGAGAAGCAGGGCGGCTCGGACGTGCGCGCCAACACCACTCGCGCCGTGGAGAACTCGGACGGCACCTGGTCGCTGACCGGGCACAAGTGGTTCTGCTCGGCGCCGATGTCGGACGGCTTCCTCGTCCTCGCGCAGACGGGCCCCGGCCTGTCCTGCTTCCTCGTCCCGAGGGTGCTCGAGGACGGCACCCGCAACGTCTTCCGGATCCAGCGCCTCAAGGACAAGCTCGGCAACAAGTCCAACGCCTCCTCCGAGATCGAACTCGACGGCACCGTCGGCCATCTCCTCGGCGAGCCGGGCCGCGGTGTCCGCACGATCATCGAGATGGTCTCGCGCACCCGCCTCGACTGCGTGTACGGCTCGACCGCGGGCATGCGGCAGTCCGTCGCCGAGGCCCTGTGGCACGTGCGGCACCGCGCGGCGTTCGGCGCGACGCTGATCGACCAGCCCGCGATGACGGCGGTGGCCGCGGACCTCGCGCTCGAGTCGGAGGCCGCGACCGCCACCGCGCTGCGGCTGGCCCGCGCCCACGACGCGGACGCCGACGAGTCCGAGAAGGCGTTCCGCCGGCTCGCGACCGCCGTCGCCAAGTACTGGATCTGCAAGCGCGGGCCGCACCACGCATACGAGTCGCTCGAATGCCTGGGCGGTAACGGCTACACCGAGGCGTTTCCGCTGGCGCGCCGGTACCGGGAGCAGCCGGTGATGGCGGTGTGGGAGGGCTCCGGGAACGTCATCGCCCTCGACGTGCTGCGCGCGATGACCCGCGAGCCGGAGTCGGTCGCGGCCTTCGACGCCGAGCTCGCCGAGGCCCGCGGCGCGTCCGTACTGTTCGACGCGCACCACGACCGCATGCGGGGCGCGCTCGCCGAGCTCGCGACACTCGACCAGGCACAGGCACAGCTGCGGGCACGCGCGGTCGCCGCGTCGATGGCGCTGGGACTGCAGGCGTCGCTGCTGCTGCGCACCGCGCCGTCCGCCGTCGCCGAGGCCTTCCTCGCCGCCCGTCTCGGCGCGGATCGCGACCTCGAGTACGGCTCGCTGCCCGCTGGCACCGACTTCGCCGCCATCCTCGACCGGCACTGATCACCCGCACCGACCGTCCCCGATGTCACAGCGGCACTGTGACATCGAGGACGGTCGACTCTCGGAACTCAGTCGCAGGTCACCTGGCGTTGTCCGGCCGATGCCCGGCATCGGTCGGCGCGAGCACCCCGCGCGGCTTCCGTTGCCCGAAGTTCTCGTTGATGGACACGATGAACATCATCACCACGCCGATCGTCACCACCGCGATCGCGGCGATCACCACCACATATCCGAACACGACACCGATCTCCGACCACACCACGGCACTGCCTCCCGGTTGGTTCGAGCTCCAGTTTGGTTGGTAGGCAACGCTACGCCTCTGTGACCTCATTGACAGCGCGTCCCGCGCGGGGGACCTCATCGACCGTGCGTCCCGCGCGGGGGCCTCGTTGACAGTGCGTCGAGCACGCGCCTAGCGTCGGGTGTCGCCAGCCGTCACGTCCACCGCCGAGGGGTGCGCCCATGCATCGCCGTCACGCAGCCCTCGGGTCTCTCGTGATGACCGCGGTCGTGGTGACGGGCTGTTCGGGATCCTCCACCTCGCCCTCCGAATCCACCCCACCACCGGCACCGCCACCGAGCGCCACGCTCAGGGCGCCCGCCGTCGTGGGCCTGACGGCAATGCCCACCGGCACCGCGACTCTCACCTGGGACTCCAACACCTCGCGAATCAGCGTGCAGATCCAGGCCATCGGCTTCACGCCGCGAAGCAGCCACGCGATGCACCTCCATCCCGGGTCCTGCGCCGACCCGGATCCGGCCCCCTCGATCGCGTTTCCCGATCTCGTCGCCGACGCCCGCGGTGCGGTGCTGCAGACGGTGGTGAGCGGGAAGGCGCCCGCCGGGATTCCGCCCGGTTTCCACCTGAGCATCCACCTCGCGCCGGACCGGCAGCTCGGCGCACCCGACGACGTCGCGGCGACCCGGGTGGCCTGCGCCGACATTCCGTCGGGCACACCCGCCGCAGGCCCGGCGGTCGTGCCGCTGCTGGCGCCCGCACGGCAGCAGAACACTCCCGGCGCCACCGCGACCGTCCGATACGACGCGGCGGCGCACACGGTGCGAACCGAGATCACCGCCAGCGGACTACTACCCGACAGCGCCCACGCCGCCCACATCCACGCGGGTAGCTGCGCCGCGCAGGGCGCCGACGTCTACCCGCTGCCCGACATCCAGTCCGACGGTGCTGGTAACGCGACATCCGCAGCCACGATCACCGGCGTCATGTCCGCACCACCGGCGACCGGCTGGTACGTCGACGTGCACCTGGGCTCGTCGGATCGGATCCGGGGCAGCGACAACTCCCCCGCGCTGCTGTTCGCACCGATCCTGTGCGGTGACATCCGCGCTGGCGGATGACCGACCGAAATCGCTAGCGACCCATCGACTTCCTGATCTCCTCGAGTTTGCGCCGGGCCGCTTCCTGGCGGTCCTCCCACTTCTCCTCCAACGTGCGGCCGGCCTCGGAGTCCGCGTCGAGTTCGGTCGCGCCGGCGGCGGTGCCCGCCCGCTTCTCGATCTTGTCCCGAACCGACTCGAAGGTCGGCACGCCGGACTCGGTGTAGTCGGGCGCGGGTACCGCGGTCGGGCCGGACCCGGCCGCCGGATCGGGCGGGTCGAGCGGGTCGGGTACGACCGTCGCGTCGATCACCTGCTCGTCGGTCTCACCGTGCTGCGACTGTTCGGGGGTGTCGGTCATCGCGCGTCACTCCTTCGGCTGGTGTCCCCAGGCTACGTCCCCGCGACCGGCGTAACCCGCAACGACAGATTCCCCGATGGCGCACCGGTTCGCTCGGGACGAACCGACGTGCCATCGGGGAATCGGAGTTGGTGCGAGTCAGGCGCGCAGCTGCGCTCCGACCGCTGCGGTCGCGGCCGCGACCGCGCTGTCGCGGGCAGCGCTGGCCTCGTCCTCGGTCAGCGTCCGGTCGGCGGCGCGGAAGCGCAGCGCGAACGCCAGCGACTTGTTGCCGGCGCCGACCTGGTCACCCTCGAAGACGTCGAACAGCCGGATGTCCTCGAGCAGTTCCCCACCGCCGCCGCGCAGCGCCGATTCGACGGCGGCGGCGGGCACGGAGGCCTCGACGACGACGGCCACGTCCTGCAGCACCGCCGGGAAGGGCGAAACCCTCGGTGCCGGCAGCGACTCGGCGATCGGCAGAGCAGACAGGTCGAGTTCCACTGCGCAGGTCCGCGCCGGCAGACCCGCCCGCTCGAGCACCGCCGGATGCAGCTCGCCCGCGTGCCCGACCACCACTCCGTCGACCAGCAGTTCGGCGCACCGACCCGGGTGCCACGGCAGGTACTGCGCGGCGCGGCGGTCGAGCACCACGCCTGCGGCCGCGGCGATGGTCTGAGCGGCGGCGAAGGCGTCCGCCGCGTCGACGGCGCGTCCCGCTCCCCACGGCCCGCTCGGCTCGCGCTGCCCGGTCAGGACGGCGCCGACGTGCACCGGCTGGTGCGGCAGCGACCGCAGCAGGTCCTCGATCTGCTCGTCGGTGGGACGACGGTCCACCGGAAGCGCCTGCACCGGCTTGGTGTCCGGGCCCGGCAGGACCACCTGCGCGACGCCGAACAGCGCGAGGTCGCGCTGGCCACGGGAGGTGTTGCGGGACAGGATCTCCAACAGCCCGGGCAGCACGGTGGTGGCCAACTCGGGACGGTCCGACTCGAGCGGGTTGAGCACCCTGCTGGTGTTGCGACGCGGGTCGTCGGCGTCGAGTCCCCAGGAGTCGAACACCCCGGCGGGCAGGAACACCGTCGGCAGCACCTCGACGTAACCGTCGAAGGCGAGCGCCTTGCCGACCGCGCGGCGGCGGCGCTGCTCCGGGGTCAGACCGCGACCGGCGGGCGCGGCGGGCAGCACGGACGGGATCTGCTCGAGGCCCTCCAGTCGCAGCACCTCCTCCACCAGGTCCGCGGGCTGCGTGAGGTCGGGACGCCAGGTCGGAGGCGAGACGACCAACTGGCCGTGGCCGGTCTCGCTGACGGCGACGTCGACGCCGCACCCGATCTGGGTGAGCCGGCGCGCCGCCGTGCCGTTGGGGTAGGTGACGCCCGCGACCCGGTCCGGCAGGTCGATGTCCATCCGGACCGCCTCCGCCGGCGCGACCGATCCGAGGTCGGTCAGCACGGGTTCGACGGTTCCGCCGGTGATCTCGGCGAGCAGGCCGGCGGCGCGCTCCAGCGCGGCCGCGGGCAGGGCCGGGTCGACGACCCGCTCGTAACGCTTGCTCGCCTCGCTGATCAGCTTGTGCCGCCGCGACGTCCGGAACACCGCGAGGGGGTTCCAGATCGCGGCCTCGAGCAGCACGTCGGTGGTCTCGGCACCGACCTCGGTGCTCGCGCCGCCCATCACGCCCGCCAGCGAGATGACGCCGGTGTCGTCGCAGATCACCACGTCCTCGGCGTCGAGAGTGCGCTCGACGTCGTCGAGGGTGGTCAGCTTCTCGCCCGCGCTCGCCCGACGCACCACCAGGCCGCCGGTGACCTTGGCGGCGTCGAATGCGTGCAGCGGCTGACCGAGTTCGAGCATCACGTAGTTGGTGACGTCGACGGCCGGGGAGATCGGTCGCACGCCCGAGAGCAGCAGACGACGCTGCATCCACCACGGCGTGACCGCGGCCGGGTCGACCCCGCTGACCCGCCGCAGCGCGAACCGCGGGCAGCCGGACTCGGGCTGGACCTGCAGCGGCCAGGCCTCCCCGGTCGCCTCGTGCGCGGGCAGGACCGCCGGGTCCGCGAACTCGAGATCGAAGCCGCAGGCCAGCTCGCGGGTGAGGCCACGAACGGAGAAGCAGTAACCGCGATCGGGCGTGATGTTCAGCTCGATGATGGTGTCGCCGAGGCCGAGCAGTTCGTTCGCGTCGGTACCGGGCGCCGCGGTACCCGGCTCGAGCACCAGGATGCCGGAATGGTCCTTGCCGATTCCCAGCTCGGCGACCGAGCAGATCATGCCGTCGGACACCTGGCCGTAGGTCTTGCGCGCGGCGATCTTGAAGTCACCGGGCAGCACCGCGCCGGGCAGGGCCGCGACGACGAGGTCACCTTCGGCGAAGTTCCGTGCGCCGCAGACGATCCCGCGGGGCTCGGGCTCCCCCACGTCCACCTTGCACATGCGGATCGGCTTCTTGAACTCGGTGAGTTCCGTGATCTCCACGACCTTGCCGACCACCAGGGGTCCGGGCACGGTGTGCAGGACGTCCACCTCTTCGACCTCGAGACCGACCCGGACGAAGCCGGCGTCCAGTTCCTCGGCGCTCACCTGCCATTCCGGGGTGGCCCGCTGCAGGATCTCGGTCAGCCACGATTGCGCTACTCGCACGTCTTCTCAGCTCTCTCGCTCTGAATCTTCTGCCTGTGACCTACGCCTGCACACCGAAGGGCTGCGTGAATCGCACGTCGCCCTCGACGATGTCGCGCATGTCCGGGATGCCGTTGCGGAACTGCAGGGTTCGCTCGAGGCCCATGCCGAAGGCGAACCCGGTGTACTCGTCGGGGTCGATTCCGCAGGCGCGCAACACGTTCGGGTTCACCATGCCGCAGCCGCCCCACTCGACCCAGCCGGCGCCGCCCTTCTTGCCGGGGAACCACACGTCGACCTCCGCGGAGGGCTCGGTGAACGGGAAGTAGTTGGGCCGCATCCGGGTCCGCGTATCGGGGCCGAACAGGGCGCGCGCGAAGGCGTCCAACGTGCCGCGCAGGTTCGCCATCGTCAGGCCCTTGTCCACCGCCAGCCCCTCCACCTGCGAGAAGACCGGGGTGTGGGTGGCGTCGAGCTCGTCGGTGCGGAAGGTACGACCCGGGCACACCACGTAGATCGGGACCTCGCGCGAGAGCATCGTGCGCACCTGCACCGGCGAGGTGTGCGTGCGCAGCACCTGCCGCGAGCCCTCCGGCGCGATGTGGAAGGTGTCCTGCATGGTCCGCGCAGGGTGGTCGGGCAGGAAGTTCAGCGCGTCGAAGTTGAAGTGCTCGGTCTCGACCTCCGGGCCCTCGGCCACCTCCCACCCCATCGCCACGAACACGTCGGCGACCTGGTCGGAGATGATCGTGATCGGATGCCGGGCGCCGACCGGACGACGGCCAACGGGCAGCGTCACGTCGATGGACTCGGCGACGAGCACCGCCGCGTCGCGCTCGGCGAGCAGCACCTCCCGCCGGGCGTCGAACGCCGTGGTGGCCCGCGTGCGCGCGGCGTTCACCCGCTTGCCGGCGTCGGCCTTCTCCTTGCCGGGCAGCGACCCGAGCGCGCGCCGGACCAACGAGAGCGGGGCCTTGTCACCGAGGTGGTCGGTCTTCGCCCTCGCCAGCGCGTCCAGGTCCGCAGCGGCCGCGAACGCCTGCTCGGCCAGGCCCGCCGCGGTCGCGAGCGCCTCCTCGGTGAGTGCCTCGGCGTCGATGGTCGCTGAACTGTCACCCTCGTTCTTTGCCACGGCTGGTGAAACTCCTCGTCGGTGGTCGGTCGTCGCGTTCGCAACGAATTCTAGGTTGTCGGTCCCGGACGTCGGTGCTGCACCCGCGCGCTGGCATACAGACAGATCGCGGCGGCGGTCGCCAGGTTCAGGCTCTCCGCGCGGCCGTGGATGGGAATGCGGACCCGGTGGTCGGCACGCTCCGCGATCGCCGGATCCAGCCCGTGTGCCTCGTTTCCGAACAGCCAGGCGGTCGGCCGGGCCAGCAGTTCGTCGGCGTCGTCCAGGTCGACCTCGCCGTCCGCGGCGGTCGCGAGCACCTGAACACCGGCCGCGGCGATCCGTTCGAGCACCAGGTCGACGTCTCGCTCGCGGGCGATCGGCAGATGGAACAGGCTGCCCGCCGATGCGCGCACGCACTTGCCGTTGTGCGGGTCGACGCTGTCGCCCGCGAGGATCGCGGCGTCCGCGCCGACCGCGTCCGCGACCCGGATCACCGTGCCGGCGTTGCCGGGCTCGGACACCGACACCGGCACCGCCAGCAGGCGCGGGCGCGACGCGGAGCCGGTGGCGTCGTCGGGTGTCGCACCACCGAGCGCCACCGCGAGCGGGACGTCGAGCAGCCCGCACACCGCGATCAGTCCGGGCGGGGTGACGGTGTCGCCGAGCGCCTTCGCCGCGCGCTCGGTGATCGGCGAGACCCGGACGCCCGAGGACAGCGCGCGGTCGACGAGGTCCTCGTGCCTGTCCGCGGCGACCTCGGTGACGAAGAGTTCCAGGGCGCGGCCGGTGGCCAGTGCCTCGGTCACCGAGTTCGAGCCCTCGGCCAGGAATCGGCCGGTCTTGCGTCGCTCCGCGCCACGCAACAGCTTGACAGCAGAAACGACCCGTGGCGTCCGCTCTGTGAACGGGTCCACGGGTCGTTCCTGGAACAGCTTGCTCAGGCCGCGTCCCCGGCAGGAGCGTTCACGTCGGCCGGCAGCGCGGCCTTCGCGACGGCAACCAGGCCGGCGAAAGCCTCGGCGTCGGAAACGGCGAGCTCGGCGAGGATCTTGCGGTCGACCTCGACGCCCGCCAGGTTCAGGCCCTGGATGAAGCGGTTGTAGGTCATGTCGTTCGCACGCGCGGCGGCGTTGATGCGCGAGATCCACAGCTTGCGGAAGTCACCCTTGCGCGCGCGGCGGTCACGGTAGGCGTAGGTCAGCGAGTGGAGCTGCTGCTCCTTGGCCTTGCGGTACAGCCGCGAGCGCTGTCCGCGGTAGCCGCTGGACGCCTCGAGGATAGAACGGCGCTTCTTCTGGGCGTTGACCGCCCTTTTTACGCGTGCCACTGGGAAATCCTGTCGATCTCGGGGTGCTCCGGGCACCCCTGGTTGGTCAAATAGTGCAGGTCAACGAATCAGATGCCGAGCAGGCGCTTGATGCGGGGAACGTCCGACTTGGCGACGACGGCGACACCGTCGAGGCGGCGGGTCACCTTCGTGGCCTTGTGCTCGAGCAGGTGGCGACGGCCGGCCTTCTGGCGCAGGATCTTCCCGCTGCCGGACACCTTGAATCGCTTCGCGGTGCCGCTGTGCGTCTTCATCTTGGGCATGGAGTCCTCAGTTCTGTGTTTCTTCGGTACTGCGTTCGGTCGAGACGGTCTTGCTAGCTGGTCGGCGCCTGGGGCGCGTCTCCCTCGGCCGGAGCCGGCGCTGCGGGCGCCTCCGGGGCGGGCGCCGAGGCGGGCCTCGGAACCTGGGGCACCGGTGCCTGCGCGCTCTCCTGCGCCTTGACTCGGGTCTTCGCGCCCTTGTGCGGGGCGAGGACCATCGTCATGTTGCGGCCGTCCTGCTTCGCCGAGGTCTCGATGAAGCCGAGGTCGGCCACATCGGCACCGAGGCGCTGCAACAGACGGAAGCCCAGCTCGGGGCGCGACTGCTCACGTCCGCGGAACATGATCGTGACCTTGACCTTGGACCCGGCCTCGAGGAAGCGAACGACGTTGCGCTTCTTGGTCTCGTAGTCGTGGTCGTCGATCTTCGGCCGGAGCTTCTGCTCCTTGATGACGGTCAACTGCTGGTTCTTGCGCGATTCGCGCGCCTTCTGCGCGGCCTCGTACTTGAACTTGCCGTAGTCCATGATCTTGCACACCGGCGGACGGGCGTCGGGCGCCACCTCGACCAGGTCGAGATCGGCCTCGAGGGCCAAGCGGAGTGCATCTTCAACACGCACGATCCCCACCTGCTCGCCACCGGGTCCGACAAGTCGGACCTCGGGCACGCGGATGCGGTCGTTGATGCGGGTCTCAGTGCTGATGGGGCCTCCTAGGTAGAGCGGCGTGGTCTTCCTGACCGCCGGCAGCCCGCCTGCCCTCGTACCCCAACAAAAGAACCCCGCCGGTGAGTCACCATGCGGGGTCCGATGTCGACCGATCCGACATCCGTCGCGATACGGCCTCACGAGACCCGTCACAACGAACATCCCCTCGCTTCGGAGGGAACCGGGCGGTCATGCGAACATGACACCTGACCCGGCGACCGGAACCGTTGACCAGCGCATTTACTGCGCCGAACAGCGGTGGGAGTCGGACTCCACTTGCTGCCCCCAACGTCGTCGGGGGCGGTCGTCTGTGGAAGTCTAGCAGCCATGACAGAGGAACCACACACGGGTGACATTCGCGAGCTGGCCGAGGTGCCCGCGGTCGAGGTCATCAGTCGCGCCGCGGTGATGCTGATGAGCTCCGCGGCCGAGAAGCTCGGGCTGTCCGATCCGAACCCCGACGAGAGCCCCCACCTGGACCTCGACGAGGCCCGCCGGGTGATCACCGCCCTCGCCGGCCTGGTCACCGCGTCCGTCGAGTACCTGGGTCCGCACGCCGGACCGATCCGCGAGGGCCTGCAGGCGCTCCAGCGCGCGTTCCGCGAGGCCTCGGCCTACCCGGACGAGCCGGGCAAGGGCCCGGGCGAGAAGTACACCGGCCCCGTCCACTGACCCCGACGCCACACACCGCCCAGCGCAGCGGGAAATCCGTCGACCTCGACGCCATACTGGCCGGATGGCGACAAAGACTCAGCCGACCGGCGACAGCGTCGACGGGTTCCTCGCGGCACTGGCAGACGACACCAAACGCGCCGACAGCGAACGCCTGATCGAGATGATGCGGGCCGCAACGGGTGAACCCCCGATCCTCTGGGGATCGAGCATCATCGGCTTCGGCAACCGGCATTACCGATACGCGAGCGGACACGAGGGCAACACCGCCCTGATCGGATTCTCCCCGCGCGCGGCCGCAGTGACCCTCTACCTGAGCCTGAACTTCGAGGACCACTCGGACGCCCTCGCTCGGCTCGGCAAGCACCGACTCGGCCGCGGCTGCCTGTACGTCAAGCGCCTCTCGGACGTCGACGAGAGCGTGCTGAAGTCCCTGATAGGCAGCTCGGTCGCGGCGGCGAGGGCGATGTCGGCACCCGACTGACCGCGGGGCACCATCACGCCCGCCGCCCGAGACGCCCGGCAGCCGGCCTCGCGGACCACCCCGACAGAATTCGCGCTGTGATTCACATCACCGGCGATCGCGAAAATCGCCTCGCGAATACTGGACGTCCAACCTGACCGCTCGTGTACAAAGGCGGATGCAGTGATTGGCACCACACCGTGATCGAGACCCGGGGTGCAGCGCGGGGATCGTGTGACGGGGAAGTCGCTGCGATCGGGGGATCAATTCGTCCTGCCGCCGTCGGACACTCGCCTACCAGCGAGGGCGTGGCCACAGATCGATTCCGTCTTCCGGCCACGGGTGCGCCTCGGCGCTCCGGACTGCCACACACATCAACAATCAAGGAGACTCACATGCCAAGTCCCGGCGACATCAACAGCCTGTTCGCGAGCATTGCGAACATCATCAACTCCATGATCGGCAGCGGCTCGACCCTCCCCGGCGCGGACCCGGGCACGGGCGGCACCACGACCACCGCCTGATCGTCGACAACGAGGGGCCCT
>NZ_JBHZAH010000062.1:0-29112 GCF_042754225.1 Rhodococcus sp. NPDC059234 | reverse complement strand
GGGCCCAACACAAGGCCCCCCCCCCGGCACCCCCTCCCCCCCCCGCCCCCACACCGAGCAGCGGGTCCGCCTGCTCGTCAGTCGACCCTGACCAACGGCGGGAGGTCGTAGGTTCCGTCGAGGATCGTCTTGCGCGGCGAGTACATGCGCAGGGCGGGACGGAACGGCCCCGCCGGGGCCGGCAGCCAGTTGGCCCGGTCCGCGGGGTCGGCGGGCTCGTCACGGCTGACGGTGATCGTGACGGCGCCGTTGTCGTCGGCGACGAGTCCGGGTGTGCGGTCGCCGACGGAGTAGCGGTCGATCGGGTTGTCGACGAGGTAGAAGTCGGGCACCGAGTACATCGTCAGCGACCAGAACGCGTCGACCGGCGGGACCGGGTCGAGCGTGATCCGGTAGCTGTGGGCGCCGTCGAGTGGTGCGCCGTCGAGGTCGACGTAGGTCAGCGCGTAGGCGCCTCGTAGCCGTGGTTTCCCCACAGTCCCGCGCGCGGCCGCGGCCCGACTGACGATCCGCAGGGTGTCGTCGGCGATCTTCCAGTCGGGGCTGTCGACCGTCCCGACCTCGAATGTGTCGACGTTGTAGTCGAACCCGTGGATGGCGAGCAGCCATCCGTTGACCCGCCTGATACCGGGCGCCGTACGGGCAACCTCTTCGACGTGCGCGCGTCCGGCCGTGTACTCCGTGTCGAGCGCGGCCACGAGTTCCGGGCCGGCCTCGGTCAGCGGTGCGGCGCCGGTCAGGCCGAGGCCGGTGAAGTTCTGCTGCAGGCGCACGTCGCGGTCGGCGGGCGGGAACTCCTGCGACCAGACCCGGAACTTCTCGAAGAACTCGACGTCCGCGGCCCGTCCCGATGCCACCGCGGGGATCCCGGCCGGTGTCCGGTCACATCGCCACGGTGATCACCCCGGCGATGGCGCATGCCAAGGTCGGCGCCGGCTCCGCCTACGCCTACACGTGCACGACGCGAAGGGCGCGGTGCTCGACGGCGGCCGTAGTTATCGGCTGCACGTCGACCCGAATCCGCCGGTGAGGAACTTCTGGGCCGTCGACCTCTACGACACCCAGACCCGATCGCTGATCCAGGTCCCGTCGACGATCTGGCCCGCCGTGGCGAGCAACTCCGGTCAACCGGTCGCCAACGAGGACGGCTCGCACGACCTGTTCTTCGGCCCCACACCGCCGGAGGGCAGGGAGTCCAACTATGTCGAGAACCTCCCGGGCAAGTCCTGGTTCCCCCTGTTCCGCCTGTACGGGCCGCTCGAACCGTGGTTCGACCAGACGTGGCGGCTGGGCGAGTTCGAACCGCTCGACTGACTTCGACCCCTTCCGCCCCGCCGGCCCCCGGTAGTGACCCGTTCGCGCGCGTCGCTATCGGGGGCCGCTGCGCGTGAGGCAACCCCTCCCCTCGTGGCGTCGTGAATCCGCAGGTTCGTCGGCGAGCCGGCTCGGCCTAATTGCCGATAAGCCGCCTTATGACATTATTCCTGTTCGGACGCAGGAGCTATCGCAACGAATCAGCACACGACCCGCCCGCCCGGAGGCGGGCCGAGCAGTGGCTGCACGATCGCCGAACCGACCGTCCCCTCCCACGGCAACCTCCCCTCACAGTCCGCCCACACCGCCTGGAGCGCGCTCACCTGCCCCTGCCCGTACAGTGCGACGGCACCGAGCAACCACGATTCGCACTCGCGCACCTCGACCAGGAAGAGGTCGAGCCCGCCGGCGGAGATCCGCTCCCCCGGCCGCAGCGAGTCGCCGTCCCACAGTCGCGCGCCGAGTTCGTCGAGGACCGCCGCCGATTGGTCGACGACGCGCCCCGTGACCACCACCTCCGGGCAGTCGATCTCGGTCAGGCCGACCGTGTAGCAGAAGGCCGGGTGGATTCCCCGCTCGTCGACGGCGGACTCCACGTACTGCAGTGCCCACCCGCACCGGTCGATGATGCGCAACAACCGTCGCCGCGCACACTCCGGCGTCATCCCGTCACATATCTCGCACATGATGACCCCCGCATGTCGAATGAATGTTCGAATGGCCAAGGTGCACCCGACCACCGACAGGAATCGAGCACACCCCGCGCGGGTGGCCGCGTGGGGCGGGACCGTCCGTGATTCCGGGTAGTGTCGACCTGCGCCGACCCGTTCCTCACGCTCGGCGTCGATCATCGGAGGCAACCGCGTCATGTCCATCCCCGCCACGACCGGGTCCACCTTCGCGGCACTCGGGCTGCCGCCGGCGCTTGTCCAGTCACTGAACCGGGAGAAGATCACCGCCCCCTTCCCGATCCAGGCCGCAGTGATTCCCGACATCCTCGCCGGTCGTGACGTGCTCGGCCGCGGCCCGACCGGGTCCGGCAAGACCCTCGCCTTCGGACTGCCGATGCTCGTCCGCCTGACGGGGGCACCCAGCGCGCCGAAACGTCCGCGCGGCCTGGTGCTCGCGCCGACGAGAGAGCTTGCGGCACAGATCGAACGGGCCCTCGACGAGTCGGCCCTCGCGCTGGGACTCCGTATCGCCGTCGTCTACGGCGGGGTACCCACCAAGAAGCAGGCCGAGCGCCTCGCGCGCGGGGTGGATCTGCTCGTCGCGACGCCGGGACGCCTCGCCGACCTGATCGACCAGGGCGCCGCCTCCCTCGCCGACGTGCGCGTGACGACGATCGACGAGGCCGACCACATGGCCGCGATCGGCTTCCTCCCCCAGGTGACCACCCTGCTCGACCGCACCCCGGCGACCGGCCAACGGCTGCTCTTCTCCGCCACCCTCGACGGCGAGGTCGACACCCTGGTTCGCAAGTACCTGCGCGATCCGGTGACGCACGCGACCACCGCGGCGGCCGCTGTCGCCCCGGGCACCGCCCACCACATGCTCTTCGTCTCGCGGGCCGACAAGCAGGCCGTGGTGGCCGAGATCGCCTCGCGGCCCGGACGGACCATCATGTTCGCGCGTACCCAGCACGGCGTGGACCGGGTGGTGGGCCAGTTGCGCGCGGTCGGCGTCGCCGCGGGCGCGCTGCACGGCGGCAAGTCGCAGAACTACCGCACCCACGCACTCGCGGCGTTCAGCTCGGGCGAGACGCCGGTCCTCGTCGCCACGGACGTCGCGGCCCGCGGTATCCACGTCGACGGCATCTCCCTCGTGGTGCACGTGGACCCGCCCGCCGATCCCAAGGACTATCTGCACCGGGCGGGCCGCACGGCCCGCGCCGGCGAGACCGGGACAGTGGTCACGCTGGTGACGGAGGACCAGCGCGACGAGGTCGCGGCACTGACCCGCAAGGCCGGTGTCGACCTGATCGGCGTCGACGTTCGCCCCGGACATCCCCGGCTGACCGCGCTCACCGGTGCGCGGCCGCCAAGCATGATCCCGGTGGTGGCCCCGCCGACGCCCGCACCCGCGCAGACACCGGAACGGAAGCCGGCGCGGCAGGGCGACCGGCGCAAGCGGCCCGGATCGACCACGGTGCGCGGCGGCACACGCGGCGGGCGCGGCGCGGGAACCAGCGGCGGGCGGCGTCGAGGAGGAAGCTGACCGGCATGGACCTGCCCGTGCTCTCCGTCGTTCTCGCGCTCGTCGGGGCCCTGCTGTTCGCAGTCGGCTCGGTCTTCCAGCAGAACGCGGCGGCCGGGGTGGCCGACGACGACGCACTGCTGAGCGAGCTGATCCGTAGCCCCCGCTGGTGGGCCGGGCTGCTCGGCGACGTCGGCGGATACGGATTCCAGGCGGCCGCGCTCGGCATCGGCTCGGTGCTGGTCGTGCAGCCACTCATCGTCAGCACCCTGTTGTTCGCGCTGCCACTGTCCGCACGGTTCGCCGGCACCCGGATGACCCGACGCACCTGGGCGACCGCGACAGCCCTCGCGATCTCGCTCGCCGTGTTCCTGATCGTCGGCGACCCGACCGCGGGTGACGACTCGGCGACCGCACGGCACTGGCTGATTCCCCTCACCGTTCTGGCCGGGCTGTGCGTCGCCGCGGTCGCGGCGAGCTCCGCGCGGATCGGTTCCGGCCCGCGGGCACTGCTCCTCGGTTTCGCCAGCGGCGCGCTGTACGGCGTCGCCGTCGCGATGACCAAGCCGGTGATCGCGACCTTCGAACACGGACTCGGCGCCGTCCTCGGCAACTGGGTCACCTGGGCGCTGATCGTGGCGGGGATCGGCGGTTTCTATCTGCAGCAGCTCGCCTTTCACGCCGGGTCGCTCGCGGCGTCGCTGCCCGCGATCACCATCGGCGAGCCTCTCGTCGCGGCCTTCCTCGGGTTCACCGTTCTGGGTGAGCGGCTGCGCGTCGCCGGGCCCGGCATCGCCGTGATCGTGGTAGCCGTGATCGTGATGATCGCGACCACAGTCGAACTCTCCCGTGCCCAGGCTCACTCCGCCGACGGCAAACCCGCAGCAGACACGGTATCGTGGTAGCACGTGCGCTTCCTTGACAACCAGCAGCCGCCCTACGACTTGACCTACGACGACGTGTTCCTGGTCCCGAACCGGACCGAGGTGACCTCCCGGTTCGACGTCGACCTCGCGACCGTCGACGGGTCCGGCACCACCATCCCGATCGTGGTCGCAAACATGACCGCCGTCGCGGGCCGACGGATGGCCGAGACGGTGGCACGGCGCGGCGGCATCGTGGTGATCCCGCAGGACGTGCCCGCCGCCGCGGTCTCCGAGACCGTGTCCTGGGTCAAGGGCCGGCACCTGGTCGCCGACACCCCCGTCACCCTCGGACCTGACGACTCCGTCTCCGACGCCCTCGCCCTGCTGCCCAAGCGGGCACACGGCGCAGTCGTCGTAGTCGTGAACAACCGCCCGGTCGGGGTGGTCACCGAGGCCGCCTGCGCCGACGTCGACCGGTTCACCCGCCTCAGCACCGTCGCGGTGACGGACTTCGCGACCGCCCCGGTCTCCGCCTCCCCGCGCGAGGTGTTCGAGCTGCTCGAGTCCCGGCACGATCCGATCGCGGTGATCGTCGAGGATGACGGCACCCTCGCCGGCGTCCTCACCCGCACCGGTGCGATCCGCGCCGGCATCTACGAACCCGCGCTCGACGCGAACGGCCGGCTCCGGATCGCCGCCGCCGTCGGCATCAACGGTGACGTCGCCGCCAAGGCGACCGCCCTGGTCGAGGCCGGCGCCGACGTCCTGGTGATGGACACCGCGCACGGCCACCAGCAGAAGATGCTCGACGCGCTGTCCGCGGTCGCCGCGCTGGACCTCGGCGTCCCGCTCGCCGCGGGCAACGTCGTGTCCGCGTCCGGCGCCCGCGATCTGATCGCGGCCGGGGCGAACATCGTCAAGGTCGGCGTCGGCCCGGGCGCCATGTGCACCACCCGGATGATGACCGGCGTCGGCCGCCCGCAGTTCTCGGCGGTCGCCGAATGCTCCGCCGCAGCACGTGAACTCGGCGCCCACGTGTGGGCCGACGGTGGCGTCCGGCACCCGCGCGACGTGGCACTGGCGCTCGCCGCGGGCGCGTCGAACGTGATGATCGGGTCCTGGTTCGCCGGCACCCACGAATCGCCCGGCGACCTGCGCTACGACCAGGCCGGCAACGCGTACAAGGAGAGCTTCGGCATGGCCTCGAAGCGGGCGGTCGCCGCACGCACCGCCACCGACAACGCCTTCGACCGGGCCCGCAAGGGACTGTTCGAGGAGGGCATCTCCAGCTCGCGGATGCGGCTGGACCCGGTCCGGCCCGGCGTCGAGGATCTCATCGACCACATCTGCTCGGGCGTGCGCAGCACCTGCACGTACGCCGGCGCCCGGAGCATCGAGGAGCTGCGGGACAAGGCCGTGCTCGGCGTGCAGTCCGCGGCCGGATTCGCGGAAGGCCGGCCGCTGCCCGCCGGTTGGTGATCGCGCGGGTCGCCGGTATCGGACGCGATCGGGACGCGTCGCACCGCCGGACATTCCGCCCGCTGCCGGTAGACTGATGCTCTCGACGCAGCAGTGCGCCCGGTTCGCTGTACCCATCTGAGGCTTCGGTTCGTCCGCACTCCGGACGAACCGAAGCGCTCGGAGCGGCCGGGACGGGTCAACCGATCCGTCTCCACCGGGCACGACAGGAAGGAACAAGGTGCCTGAGGCACCCACTCTGGAGCCCGCCGGCTCCGCGCATTCCGGCGACGCCGAGACCGGCGACGGGGCTTCCGCATCGGAGGGCTCCTCTACCGAGCCGGGCGACAAACCCGGCGGCGCTCCACACGAATTCCACCCCATCCCATCTCGAACCCCGAGCCGGGGGCGATAGACGATGCAGATCGCACTGACCGTCGTGAGCCTCCTCGGCTTCCTGGCCCTGACCGCGGGCACCGCCCTCTTCGTCGCGGCCGAGTTCGCTCTGACCGCACTCGAACGCAGCACCGTCGACGCGCACGCTCGCGACGGTGACCGGCGTTCCCGGCAGGTCCAGCACGCCCACCGCACGCTGTCCTTCCAGCTCTCGGGCGCGCAGCTGGGCATCACGATCACCACGCTGATCACCGGCTACATCGCAGAGCCGGTGCTGGCCCGGTTCATCACCCCCGTCCTGACCGCGATGAACGTCGGCGAGTCGGTCGCCGCGGGCATCTCGCTCGCCGCCGCGCTGATCATCGCGACGTCGCTGTCGATGGTGTTCGGCGAGCTCGTCCCGAAGAACCTGGCGATCGCGCACCCGCTGGGCACGGCCCGGTTCACGGCAGGCGCGATGGCCGGCTTCTCCACGGTGTTCAAGTGGGCGATCAACGGGCTCAACGGAACCGCCAACTGGGTGGTCCGCAGGCTCGGCATCGAACCCGCCGAGGAGCTGCGGTCCGCACGGTCCCCGCAGGAGCTGGGGTCGCTGGTCCGGAACAGCGCCCGGCGCGGCGCCCTCGACCCCGCCACCGCACTGCTGGTGGACCGCTCGCTGCGGTTCGGCGAGCGCAGCGCGGAGGAGCTGATGACGCCCCGAGTCAAGATCGAGACCCTCGAAATCCGCGACACGGTGGCGGACCTCATCGACGCCGCATCCCGCACCGGGTTCTCCCGGTTCCCGGTCGTCGACGGCGACCTGGACGACACGGTCGGCGTGGTGCACATCAAGCAGGCATTCGTCGTGCCGACCGCGGGCCGCGCGACCACTCCGCTGATCACGCTGGCGCAGAAGGTGCCCGTCGTCCCGTCCAGCCTGGACGGCGACGCGGTGATGGAGCAGGTCCGCGCCGACGGCATGCAGGTTGCGCTCGTCGTCGACGAGTACGGCGGCACCGCGGGCATGGTGAGCATGGAGGACCTGATCGAGGAGATCGTCGGCGACGTCCGCGACGAGCACGACGACCCGGAGATCGACGTCCAGCGCAGCGGCGACAGCTGGATCTGCTCCGGCCTGCTACGCACCGACGAGGTCAGCCGCGCAACCGGATACGCCGCGCCGGAGGGCGAGTACGACACCCTCGGCGGCCTGGTCCTGGCACACCTGGGCCGGATCCCCGAGGTCGGCGACGAGGTCGTGCTGCCGAATCCCGCCGGCGACGGCCGGCCGGACGCGCACGGCGGCTGGATCGCGCGCGTCACCGACATGGACGGCAGGCGCATCGACCGCGTGTCGCTGACGCCGGTCCCGGCCGAGCAGATCAGCAGGCACGGGGCCGCCGAGTCGACCGACGCCGAGGAGGCCGCACATGAGTGACCTCTTCGCCGTCCTGCTCGCGGTGCTGCTGCTGGCGGGCAACGCGTTCTTCGTGGCCGCCGAATTCGCACTGATCTCTGCGCGCCGCGACCGCCTCGAGGCGCTCGAGGCACAGGGGAAGAAGCGCGCCCGGACCGTCATCCGCGCCGGCGAACACCTGTCGCTGATGCTGGCGGGCGCGCAGCTCGGCATCACGATCTGTTCGATCCTGCTCGGTCGCGTCGGCGAACCGGCGATCGCGCACCTGATCGAGAAGCCCCTCGACCTGTTCGGGGTGCCAGACTCGCTGCTGCACCCGATCGCGTTCACCATCGCGCTCGCACTGGTGGTGGTGCTGCACATCCTGCTCGGCGAGATGGTCCCGAAGAACATCGCCATCGCCGGTCCGGAACGCAGCGCGATGCTGCTGGTGCCCATCCACCTCGGGTTCATCAGGCTGGCCAAGCCGTTGATCGCGTTCTACAACTGGTGCGCGAACTCGACGCTGCGGCTGCTGCGCGTGGAACCGAAGGACGAACTCGACACGACCGTGTCCGAGCTGGAACTTGCGGAGATGATCGGCGAGTCCCGTTCGGAGGGACTGATCGACGAGGAGGAGCACCGCCGCCTCACCCAGGCACTGCACACCACCGATCTCACGGTCGCGGACGTGTCGATCCCGCTGGCGAAGGTGCACACCGTGCCGCTGACCGACGACGGCACCACCCTCGGCGCCGTCGAGCGAGCGGTCGCCGAGACCGGCTACTCGCGCTACCCGGCGCGGCTGGCGGACGGCACCATCGTCGGCTACCTGCACCTCAAGGACGTGCTCGACGAGGTGCTCGACGAGTCCGCGGGACCGGACACGATGATCCCCCGCTCGGATGTGCGACCGCTGCCGCAGCTGGAGATGCAGATGCCCCTCGAGGAGGCACTGTCCATGCTGCGGCGGGCGAGCAGTCACCTCGGCGCGGTGGTCGACGCCGACGGCACCACCGTCGGCATCGTCGCACTCGAGGACCTCGTCGAGGAGTTCGTCGGGACCGTGCGGGACGCGACCCACCGTGTCGACGACGCGGTGCCGGGTCAGCGGACACCGTGACGGTCACGGACGAGACCGCCACGGGCGGTCCACTCGTGCTCGCGCAGGACGAGTGGACCGCCCGCCGGGACGCGCACCGAGATCGGGTCGACGCGCTGATCGGCCCGCACCTGTCGCGCCAGACGCGCGGCGAGAAGCACCCGGTGATCGACTTCCTGTTCACCTACTACAGCCTTCGCCCGGCCCAACTGCGACGCTGGCATCCCGGATTCGGGGTGCGGCTGACCGGGACCGCGGCACGCGAGTACTGGGACTACTCGGGGTATCACCGGTGCGGCGACGACGCCGAGGCCGATCCGGGGCTGCTCACCCAACGCCGCACGATGCTCGAGTTCACCGAGCGGCTGCTCGCGGGCACCGCGGCCCGGCCGGCCCAGCTCGGCTGCTTCGGCCTGCACGAGTGGGCGATGGTCTACCGCGGCGGCGAGCAGGCGGTCCGGCATTCGGGCACCCCGCTGCGGCTCGGGCCGGACGGCACCGACGCGGTCGTCGAGTCGATGAACCTCCGCTGCACGCACTACGACGCGTTCCGGTTCTTCACCGCGGACGCGGTGGGCCGCAACGAGGCCGAGCTGCGGCGCGAGGATCAGGCCGCGCGCGAACAACCGGGCTGCCTGCACGCCGGCATGGACCTGTACAAGTGGTCCTACAAGTTGGTGCCGCTGATCGACTCGGACCTGCTGATGCGCTGCTTCGGGCTGGCGATCGACGCCCGCGAGCTGGACATGCGCGCGAGCCCCTACGACCTGGCGGCGCTCGGGTACGACCCGGTCCCGATCGAGACCGCGACCGGGCGGGCCGACTACGTGCGCGCGCAGTCCGCGCTCGCCGAGCGGGCCGCCCCGCTGCGCGCCGAGTTGCTCGCACGCTGCCGCACGCTGCTCGCCCCGGCCTGACACGAGGCCAGGGTCCGAACTCGAGCCTCCGGTGGCTCCAGGGTCCGTTGGAGCTGGAGCTACCCGCCCCACACCGCGAGGCAGAACGGATGTCCGGCCGGGTCGAGCAGCACACGCCACTTGTCCCCGCCCGGCTGGAACTCCGGTCGCACTGCACCGATTGTCAGAGCGCGCCGCTCCGCCCCGCCGATGTCCTCGACGTCGAGATCGAGATGGAACTGCTTGCGGCCCTGGGTGTCCGGCCACTCAGGTCGGGTGTAGCCGTCGACGTGTCCGAACCCGAGAGACGGTCCGGCTCCGTCCGCGATCATCGCCGTTGCCCCGTCGTCGTGAACGACGGACCAACCCAGCAGTTCGGCGTAGAACGCGGCCAGCGCGGAGGCGTCATCGCAGTCGATCGTCACCATGGCCAGTCGTACGGTCTCGTTCGTGGTCGTCATGGCGCTGACGCTATTCCGCGATCATCCCTTCGCTCTTGAAGAAACACGCCACATCCGCAGTCGCCCGGGATTCACGCGCGGCAACGGCTCGCGATCCGGCACCATCACACGGTGAAGTTCACCCGAGAAGACATCGACACCACCGAGCTCGACCGGCGCCGGGCACTGTACGGCCCGCTCACGGATGCGGTCCGCGACCTCGTCGACGCCACCATCCGCACCGAGGTGGACGAAGCGGTGATCCGCGACGTGCACGCCACCGTCGCCGCCGCGGCCGCGAAGCTGCGCACCAAGCAGATCGACGGCGCGTTCGGGATGCGGTTCACCGCCGACGGCAAGTCGATCGCCTGGGGCAACGCCGGGATCGGGCTGCGGAACGCCATCGCTCCCCCACTCGTCATCGAGTCCGACGCCTCCGGCCTGCACTGGACGGAGGTCACCCTCGGAGCCGCCTACGAGGGCCCGCCGGGCCTGGTCCACGGCGGCGTCTGCGCGCTGGTGCTCGACCACCTGCTCGGCACCACCGCCAGCTCCGTCGAACCCCGCTTCACCGGCACGCTCACCCTGCGTTACCGCCGCGGCACCCCGCTCGGTCCGCTGCGCGCCGAGGCCCGGATCGACCGCAACGAGGGCCGCAAGACGATCGTCGTCGGCAGCCTGTCGGACGAGGGCGGCGTGACCGTCGAGGCCGAGGGCATCTTCATCGGCCCGGCCGCCTCGAACTGACACAGCCGAGACCTCACGCGGACGTGGACACCGTTCCCCGGGCGTACCAGGCTCGGGCGTCGAGCGAGAACGCCCCGGACGGGAGCGCGGCCCGGCACGCGTCGCGGACCCTCGCCTGCCCCTCGCCCGGCATTGACTGCAGGTAGTGACCGGCGGGACCGACGGCGAAGGTGAACGGCTCCCAGAAGTCGTCGAATCCGGTGTAGTCCGAGTGGGAGGTGAGGGCACCGCCGACGACGTCGGTCAGCCCCGCGCCTCGGAGGAGTTCCGCGATCTCGCCGTCGGCGGTGCCCGCCATCGCGGATTCGCCGGCGGCGTCGGGGACGACCTCACGCACCGCGGTCCAGAACACCCGCAGCATCGTCATCCCGCCCGTGGCGATGTCCCACATGCAGGCGGCGACGGTGCCGCCTGGCCGGGTCACACGGGCCATCTCGCGCACACCCCGGACGGGGTCGCTCATGAAGCCGACCACCAGCGACGAGAGGGCGGCGTCGAACTCCCGGTCCGCCCAGGGCAGCCGTTCGGCCACGCCCTGCCGGACGTCGGCGCCCGGATTGCGCTCCCGGCACGCCTCGACGAACTGCGGCGCCGGGTCGACGGCGGCGACGTTCGCGGCACCGACCCGGGTGACAAGTTCCCGGGTGAGACCGCCGGGACCGCAGCCGACGTCGCAGACCCGACTGCCGGATGCGATGTCGGCGGCGTCGGCGAGCGCGACCGCGAGCGTGGGCGTGTAGCGCCCCATGAAGCGGTCGTACTGCGCTGCCGGTCCGGCGAACTGCATGAATCCAACTCCACCGCACCCGCGCGCACCCGTCAAGACCACCCACGTCGAGGTGCCGCCCGCTGCACACCGGGAATCGTCACGGTGACCAAACCGTTGAACCTGGCCAGCAACCCGCGACAAACAGCTAGACGATTACCCCCGAGTAACATGAGTGCCGTCTACATGTGGCATCTCCAGAAAAGTGAGGCAGTTCATGACTGAACGCGTGCAGGTCGGTGGTCTTCAGGTTGCAAAGGTGCTCCACGATTTCGTGAACACCGAAGCCCTCCCCGGCACCGGCGTAGACGCCGACGCTTTCTGGGCCGGCGCCGTCAAGGTCATCGAGGACCTCGCCCCCAAGAACAAGGCGCTGCTCGCCAAGCGCGACGACCTGCAGGCGCAGATCGACGCCTGGCACCGCGACCACCTCGGACCGAAGTTCGACGCCGCGGAGTACAAGGCCTTCCTGCAGCAGATCGGCTACCTGTTGCCCGAGCCCGCCCCGTTCGCCGTGCAGACCCAGAACGTCGACGCGGAGATCGCCACCACCGCCGGCCCGCAGCTGGTCGTCCCCGTGCTCAACGCCCGCTTCGCGCTCAACGCCTCCAACGCCCGCTGGGGCTCGCTGTACGACGCCCTCTACGGCACCGATGCCATCTCCGAGGCCGACGGCGCGGAGAAGGGCAAGGGCTACAACAAGGTTCGCGGCGACAAGGTCATCGCGTGGGCCCGCGAGTTCCTCGACGCCGCGGCGCCGCTCGCGGCCGGCAGCCACGCCGACTCGAAGCGCTACGCGATCGTCGGCGCCGAGCTGAAGGTCGAACTCACCGACGGCACCGTCACTACGCTCGCGCAGCCGGAGAAGTACGTCGGCTACCTCGGCGAGAAGGACGCGCCGACCTCGGTCCTGCTGCGCAACAACGGATTGCACGCCGAGATCCAGATCGACGCCGCGTCCCCGATCGGCTCGACCGACGCCGCAGGCGTCAAGGACGTCGTGCTCGAGTCCGCGATCACCACGATCATGGACTTCGAGGACTCCGTGGCCGCCGTCGACGCCGACGACAAGGTCGTCGGCTACCGCAACTGGCTGGGCCTGAACCGCGGCGACCTCGCCGAGGAGATCAGCAAGGGCGGCAAGTCCTTCACCCGCACGCTCAACGGCGACCGCACGTACACCGCGGCGGACGGCTCCGAGCTGGCCCTGCACGGCCGCTCGCTGCTGTTCGTCCGCAACGTCGGTCACCTGATGACCAACCCGGCGATCCTCGACGCCGACGGCAACGAGGTGCCCGAGGGTATCCTCGACGCCCTGGTCACCAGCCTCTGTGCCGTGCACGGCCTGACCATCGACGCCGATCACGGGCCCCTGAACAACAGCCGCACCGGCTCGATCTACATCGTCAAGCCCAAGCAGCACGGTCCCGAGGAGGTCGCGTTCACCTCCGAGCTGTTCGGCCGCGTCGAGGAGGTCCTCGGCCTGCCCGCGAACACCCTCAAGGTCGGCATCATGGACGAGGAGCGCCGCACCACGGTGAACCTGTCCGCCTGCATCAAGGAGGCGTCCGACCGGGTGGTGTTCATCAACACCGGCTTCCTGGACCGCACGGGCGACGAGATCCACACCTCCATGGAGGCCGGCGCGATGGTGCGCAAGGCCGAGATGAAGAAGCAGCGCTGGATCTCGGCGTACGAGGACTGGAACGTCGACAAGGGCCTCGCCGCCGGACTGCAGGGCAAGGCGCAGATCGGCAAGGGCATGTGGGCGATGACCGACCTCATGGCGGACATGCTCGAGCAGAAGATCGGCCACCCCAAGGCCGGCGCCAACACCGCCTGGGTGCCCTCGCCCACCGGTGCCACCCTGCACGCCACCCACTACCACCGCGTCGACGTGTTCGCGGTCCAGGACGCCCTCGAGGGCACCCCGCGCGCCACGGTCGACGACATCCTGACCATCCCGCTCGCGCCGAGCACCGACTGGTCCGACGCCGAGAAGCGCGAGGAGCTGGACAACAACTGCCAGTCCATCCTCGGCTACGTCGTCCGCTGGATCGACGCGGGCGTCGGCTGCTCCAAGGTCCCGGACATCCACGACGTCGCACTCATGGAAGACCGCGCAACCCTGCGCATCTCGAGCCAGCTGCTCGCCAACTGGCTGCGTCACGGCATCGTCACCGAGGCGGAGATCGTCGCCGCGCTCGAGCGGATGGCCCCCGTGGTCGACCGGCAGAACGAGGGCGACGCCGACTACCGCCCGATGGCGCCGGACTTCGACACCAACATCGCCTGGCAGGCCGCCAAGGAGCTGATCCTCGAGGGCGCCAAGCAGCCGAGCGGCTACACCGAGCCGATCCTGCACCGCCGTCGCCGGGAGTACAAGGCCGCCAACGCCTGATCCCCACCGCGCATCGACACCGCCGCCCGACAGGTTCTTCTCGGGCGGCGGTGTCGTCGTGTCAAGGGCCCGCGGTCGCCTGAGGCATCCGGTCCGCACCGATCCGTAGACTGCCGGTGGAGAACTCGCGCGGGCGCCTGCGGACCCCGCACGATCGACGGGACTGGTCCGGCGACGGAGGACGGAGACGAGGGCACGTGGGGCAGCATCGCGGACGTCAGGGCACCCGAGGAGTCAGCAAGGGCCCGATCATCGCGGTCGCCACGGTGGTCGTGCTCGTTCTCGCCGCGCTCGGCTGGTTCCAACTGCGCGACCGCATCTCGGACCAGGGCACCCAGGCCGCACAAACCTGCGTCGAGGGCAAGGCCGTCCTCGACGTCACGGCAGATCCCGACATTTCCGCACAGATCGGCGAATTCGCGGACCGCTACAACAAGACCGCGCCGGTCGTCCGGGACCACTGCATCACGGTGACGGTGACCGCCGAGCCGTCCGCGACCACCACCGCGGCTCTCCAGGCGGGCGGCGGCAAATGGACCGGGACCGGCCCCGCCCCGGCACTGTGGATTCCGCAGAGTTCCCGGTCCGTCGGCGCCCTCGTCGACCATCCGGGACTGGTCAACGGGCAACCGAAGTCGGTGGCGGAGTCGCCGGTGGTCCTGGCCGCCGCTCGCCACCTGGCGATGGCGCTGACGGCGAGGCCGATCGGTTGGCGCGATCTGCCCCGCATGCAGTCCGACCCGGCCTCGCTTCCCCCGCTGGGTCTGCCCGGCTGGGGTGGACTGCGCCTGGCAATGCCCACCGGCGCCGGCTCGGACGCCACCGGACTGGCCGCCGAGGCGGTCGCCGCGGACGTCGCCGGCGCGGGCACCGGCCCGGTCACCGCGGAGCAGGCGGCGTCCGCACCCGTGACGACGGCGCTGGCGACGCTGGGCGTGGGATCGGCCGCGATCGCGGGCGGGGCCCCCGCAAACACCGCCGACGCCCTCAAAGCCCTGGCTGCACAGCAGAAACCGGCCGACGGCCCGCTGCACGCGGTACCCGCGACCGAGCAGCAGGTCTACGCGGCGACATCCGCCGGCACGGCGCTCGGCGAGGTGGTGCTCACCGGCGCGACTCCGGTCGCCGATCACCCCGCCGCGATCCTGGCCGCCGGCTGGGTGGACGAGACCCGCAGTCGCGCGGCCGCGCAGTTCGTCGACTTCCTTCGCCAGCCGGAGCAGGCCGAGACCCTGCGCGCAGCGGGCTTCCGGGTGGACGGCACGGCGCCCGCGGGCACCGACGCCGTCCGGTTCGCGCCGATTCCCAGCGTGCTCGCACCAGCTCCGGCCGACGTGACGCGGTCGCTCACGAGGGTCGTCGAGAACCCGGTCACGCCACGCAATTCGACCGTGCTGCTGGACATCTCGGGGTCCATGAGTGACAACGAGGGCAGTTCGACGCGGCTGCGCAACACCGCGACGGCGCTGACCACGCAGGTCCGCACCATGCCCGACGACTCGAACCTCGGGCTGTGGGTGTACTCGAAGGGCCTCGACGGCGCCAAGGCCTACAAGGTGGCCGTCCCGACCGGACCTCTCGCCGAGTCCGTCGGCGGCCAGCCCCGACGGCAGGCACTCGACACCGCCCTGAGCGGCCTCAGGCCGGCGACCGCCACCTCGACGTACGCCTCGGTCGAGGCGGCATACACGGCCGCGGTGAAGGGTTTCGTCGCGGACCGACCGAACTCGGTGCTGCTGATCACCGACGGCCCCAACGACGACACGTCGATCAGCTCACAGCAGCTGCTCGCGTCGATCAAGGACACCGCCGTCGACGGCAAGCCCGTTCGCGTGGACGTGATCACCATCGGCGAGAACTCCGACAGCGCCACCCTCCGGCAGCTCGCCGATCAGACGGGCGGCACGCTGGTGAGCGTGTCGTCCTCGGACGGAGCCGAACTGGGCGCGGCGATCGGCAAGCTGCTCGCCTGACGCGTCGGACCCGAGGTCAGAGGCACCAGGTGATGTCCGCGGAACCGGGCAGCGGGACCACGAAACAGATGTTCACCGAACCGTTCCCGATGATGCGCTTGTCCGCGGAGGCGGTCGGAGCTGCGAGCGCGCCGAGGGTGAGAACTACGGCGGTGACGGCCAGGGCTCGTGCGATTGTGGAAGACATTGCCTGCACCTTTGGCTGGACGAGGGTGGCGCACAGTCACCCTCAGCCATCGTCCTCCGACCGATACAGGTCACACAAGGTTCGTTCGAACTGCGAACGGGTTTCCCGTCGAGTGGTGCGGTGAACCGTGAACCCGCGCTGACGGTTCACGATTCACCGCACCGGGGGTCAGCTGCTGAAGGCCTCGATCGGCGGGCAGGAGCAGACCAGGTTGCGATCGCCGTGGGCCCCGTCGATGCGGCGCACCGGCGGCCAGATCTTGCGGGCGGACTTGCCGGACGGGAACACCGCGAGCTCACGCGAGTACGGGTGCTCCCACTCGCCGACCAGGCAGGCCGCGGTGTGCGGGGCTCCGCGCAGCGGGTTGTCGTCCACCGGCCACTCCCCCGACCCGACCCGGTCGATCTCGCGGCGGATCGCGACCATCGCATCGCAGAACCGGTCGATCTCGTCGAGGTTCTCCGACTCGGTCGGCTCGATCATCAGCGTGCCCGCCACCGGGAAGCTCATGGTCGGTGCGTGGAAACCGTAGTCCGCCAACCGCTTCGCGACGTCGTCCACGGTGACGCCGGTGTCCTTGCTGATCGGACGCAGGTCCACGATGCACTCGTGCGCGACCATCCCGTTCTCGCCGGTGTAGAGCACCGGGAAGTGCTCGTCGAGGCGGCGCGCGATGTAGTTCGCGGATGCGATCGCGGTGAGCGAGGCCTGACGCAGCCCGGCCGCGCCCATCATCCGGATGTAGGCCCACGTGATCGGCAGGATCGAGGCGCTGCCGTACGGCGCCGCCGACACGGTCGGCCCGGTGCCGAGCTGCGGGGCCAGCGGGTGGCCGGGCAGGAACTGCGACAGGTGTGCGCGCACCGCGACCGGGCCGACGCCCGGTCCGCCGCCGCCGTGCGGGATGCAGAACGTCTTGTGCAGGTTCAGGTGGCTGACGTCGCCGCCGAATCGCCCCGGCCGGGCCAGTCCGACGAGCGCGTTGAGGTTGGCGCCGTCGACGTACACCTGGCCGCCCGCATCGTGCACGGCGGCGCAGATGTCGGCGACCTCGTGCTCGTACACACCGTGCGTGGACGGGTAGGTGATCATGATCGCGGCCAGCCGCTCGGCGTGGTCGGCGATCTTGGCCCGCAGGTCGTCGAGGTCGACGTCACCGTTGGGACGGCACCCGACGACCTCGACCCGCATCCCGGCCATCACCGCGGAAGCGGCATTGGTGCCGTGCGCGCTGGACGGGATCAGGCAGGTGTCGCGGTGGTCGTCACCGCGGGAGAGGTGGTAGTTGCGGATCGCCAGCAGGCCCGCGTACTCGCCCTGGCTGCCGGCGTTCGGCTGCAGGCTCACCGCGTCGTAGCCGGTGATCGCGGCCAGCCAGTCCTGCAGATCGGTGATGATCGACAGCATGCCGGGCGCGTCGTCGACGGGCGCGAAGGGGTGCAGGTTGGTGAACTGCGGCCAGGTGATGGCCTCCATCTCGGCGGCCGCGTTGAGCTTCATGGTGCAGGATCCGAGCGGAATCATGCTGCGGTCCAAGGCGATGTCCTTGTCCGCCAGCATCCGCAGGTAGCGCATCATCGCGGTCTCGGTGCGGTGCTTGACGAATGCCGGGTGCGCGAGGAACTTCGAGGTGCGTGCCAGCTCGGCCGGCAGCGAGGCCGCCGCGTCCACGCCCGCGGCGCGCACGCCGAACGCCGCCAGCACCGACTCCAGGTGCGCGGGCGTGGTGGCCTCGTCGCACGCGATGCCGACATGGTCGGCGTCGACCTGCCGCAGGTTCACATTCCAGCCCTTGGCCGCCGCGACGACCTCCTCGGCGCGACCGGGCACCCGGGCGAGCACGGTGTCGAAGAACTGCGCGTGCACGACCTCCACACCCGCCGCGCTCAGCCCGGACGCCAGCGCGCGGGCGTGACCGTTGACCCGCCGCGCGATGGCGGTCAGGCCCTCGGCGCCGTGGTAGCTGGCGTACATCGCCGCGACCACCGCCAGCAGGACCTGCGCGGTACAGATGTTGGAGGTCGCCTTCTCACGGCGAATGTGCTGTTCACGGGTCTGCAGCGCGAGCCGGTAGGCCTTGTCGCCGTCGGCGTCGACCGACACCCCGACCAGTCGGCCGGGCAACTGCCGGGCCAGCTTCGAGTGCACCGCGAGGTACCCGGCGTGCGGACCGCCGAAGCCCATCGGGACGCCGAAACGCTGGGTGGTGCCGAAGCAGGCGTCGGCGCCCTGCTCGCCGGGCGGGGTGAGCAGGGTCAACGCCAGCAGGTCGGCCCCGACCGCGACCAGCGCACCCCGCTCGTGTGCGGCGGCGATCAGCGCGGAGTGATCCACGACGCGGCCGGACGCACCGGGCAGCTGGGCGAGGACACCGAAGAACTCGCCCTCGGGCAGCCCGAGGCTCAGATCCGCCTCGACCAGCTCGATGCCGAGCGGGGTGGCCCTGGTCTCGATCACGGCCCTGGTCTGCGGGAACAGATCCGTGTCGACGACGAATCGGGGGGACTTGCTGCGGCCGGCGCGGCGCAGCAGCGTCATCGCCTCGGCGGCGGCGGTCGCCTCGTCGAGCATCGACGAGTTCGCGACCTCCATTCCGGTGAGGTCGGCGACCATGGTCTGGAAGTTGAGCAGGGCCTCGAGCCGGCCCTGGCTGATCTCCGGCTGGTACGGCGTGTAGGCGGTGTACCAGGCGGGGTTCTCGATGAGGTTGCGCACCAGCACCGGCGGGGTGAGGGTGTCGTAGTACCCGAGGCCGATCATGGAGGTGGCCACGGTGTTGAGCTGCGCCAGCGCGGTCAGTTCGGCGAGCACCTCGTGCTCGGAGACCGGCGCGGGCAGCACGTCGAGGCCGTCGCTGATGCCGTCCGCCGCGGAGTCGAGGATGCTCGACGGCACTGCCTTCGCGGCGATCTCGTCCAGCGCGTCGACGCCGATGACGTGCAGGATGCGCTGCAGTTCGGCCGCGTCCGGGCCGATGTGGCGATCGACGAATGCGTGACTTCTGGCGTCGGACTGGTCATTGACGGACATCGCAACTCCCGCGGCTGGAGGGTCTGAGGGAACACCGCCTGCTCGATGGTTTCGAGCGCGGTGCTTTCCTCCCCCTCTGTCGCCTGCTCGTCGCCGCGAGCGCCTGAGAGATTCAGGACCCGACGGTGTGGGTCCCTTTCCCCGTGGGCGGGTGGGTACTCCCACCGCTTTCCAGAGACGTCGTAGCCCGCACGGTCCTCGTTGCCTGAGAGATTGACGGGGAGGTATTGCTCCTTCGGCGTCCGGACTGGTGCTCCGGAACTCTCCCATGCGGCGTCGACGTACCTGCGATTCTAGGCCACGAACAGCCTTGCCCGCGCCGCCGGTACCCCTGTCGGGGTGTGCTGCGCGACACGTTGGACAAGCCGAGGTCGAGCCCCGGTTCAGCCGATCTTGCGGTTGGCGCGGTTCTTGCGCCGCGACGCGAGCTCGTCCTCGGGACTCTGCTCGCTCTCGCCGCCGTCGGCACGCTCGGCCGGGAAGTCGGCGATGGTGCCGGTCAGTTCGCGCATCGCGCCGCTGACCGCGATGCCGAACACTCCCTGGCCGCCCTGCAGCAGGTCGACGACCTCCTCCGGGGAGGTGCACTCGTACACGGTCGTGCCGTCCGAGAAGAGCGTGATCTTCGCGAGGTCGCCGACGCCCCGCTTGCGCAGGTGGTCAACCGCGACGCGGATGTTCTGCAGCGAGATCCCGGTGTCGAGCAGGCGCTTGACGATCTTGAGGACCAGGATGTCCTTGAACGAGTACAGGCGCTGGCTGCCCGACCCCGCGGCCCCGCGGATCGACGGGACCACCAGCGAGGTCCGCGCCCAGTAGTCGAGCTGCCGGTAGGTGATACCGGCGATCTGGCACGCGATCGGCACGCGGTAGCCGACCAGGTCGTCCGGCACGGAGTCGTCAGGAAACAGGCCGGGCTGAACGTCCTCGGCGCTGACCACCTCGGCGTTGATGCCCTCGCGGACATTCGCGTCCTTCGGCTGATCTCCCACTGACTGCTCCCTCTCGCACGGACAATCCCTACCGTGGATTCATCTCAGGGTACGCCCGGATGAATCACATGGTGGGTGTTCACTGAGACCAGACGCTAAGGCGCGGCGTAACCGCGGTCAACGCAACACGCCCAGATAGCTGTACCTTAGCCCGAGAGTTTCACCGTTTCGCCAGGTGACGGCCGAATCCGGTCAGCCGTCGGTGGCCTTGAAATCGTCCGGCGACACCGATTCGAGGAATTCCTTGAACTTCTCGACCTCGTCCTCGCGTTCGTCCGGCATCACCAGTCCGGCCTCCGCCAGCACCGACTCCTCCGCGTAGATCGGCACGCCCGCACGCAGCGCGATCGCGACCGAGTCCGAAGGCCGGGCCGAGACGGTCAGGTTCTCGTCGAAGACCAGGTCGGCATAGAACGTGCCCTCCTGCAGGTCCACGATCCGCACCTCGCGCAGGGTGTGTCCGAGCGCGCCGATCAGCGTGGTGATGAGGTCGTGAGTGAGGGGCCGCGCCGGCTCGACGCCCTGTTGTTCGAGGACGATCGCGGTCGCCTCGGTCTGCCCGATCCAGATCGGGAGGTAGCGGTCGCCGTCCGCCTCCCGCAGCAGCAGGACGGGTTGATTCTGTGGCTGCTCAACACGAATGCCGACCACACGCATTTCGCTCATCGCGTCTGCCTCCCGTCTGCCGTCCCTTGCACGCCAACCGTGAAGGCGCCCGAACCATGAAGCGGTACCGTCGATTCTATTCGAACCGGGCGCACCATTCGACTCTCGTCTCGACTGCCTGGCGCGACAGTCGATCAGCGATCCAGCGCGCCGCGCACCGCCGCCTTCACCAGGCAGGTGTGCAGTGTCAGAGACAGCGCCGCGAGTTCGCGCACCATCTCCTCGGCGCGGTCACGGGCACCCGCGTCACGCCCCTTGGCGACCGGTCCGGCGATCTGCGCGACCAGCCCCGCCTCCCGGTCCGCGGCGAGCTTGAAGGCCCGCAGGTGCCGCACCTCGAGGCCGAAACCGGACATCGCCTTCGCGGTGCGCGCGAGGGTGACCGCGTCCTCGTCGAAGAACCCGGCCGCGCCCGGCACGACCAGGCCGCTGCGGACGAGCTCGGCCAGGAACGCCTCGTCCGTTCCCGAGCGAGCCAGCAGGTCCGTCCGGCTGATCCGCACCTCGCGGTGCGGCCGGAACTCCTCGGGCGAGACTTCGCCGGGCGCAATCGTCAACGCCCGCGGGCGGCGCGGGGCCGAGTCCGTGGACCCGACCACCGCGGCACCGCTGTCGATCGCTTCGAGCTGTTCCTTGATCACCTTGAGCGGCAGGTACTGGTCACGCTGCGCGGTCAGCACGAAACGCAGGCGCTCGCAGTCGGTGATCGAGAACCGCCGGTAGCCCGACGGTGTACGTTCCGGACTGATCAGGCCCTCCGCCTCGAGGAAGCGGATCTTGGAGATCGTGATGTCCGGGAATTCCGGACGGAGCCGATCCAGGACGGAGCCGATCGACATGCCGCCCTGGGAAGGCTGCCGTACGGCTGTCATCAGCTTCCCGCACCCGCAGACGAGTCGCCGGCCGCGCCGCGGGGACCGGTCAGGAAGACGAGCCGGAACTTGCCGATCTGGACCTCGTCGCCGTTGGCGAGAGTGGCCGAGTCGACCGGCTCGCGGTTGACGTAGGTGCCGTTGAGGCTTCCGACGTCGACCACCTGGAATTCGTGCTCGTCCTGACGGAACTCGGCGTGCCGGCGGCTGACCGTGACGTCGTCGAGGAAGATGTCGCTGTCCGGGTGCCGACCTGCCGAGGTGGTGGGCTGGTCGAGCAGAAACCGGGAGCCCGCGTTGGGGCCGCGCTTGACGACGAGCAGGGCCGATCCGGCCGGCAGACCCTCGACGCCCGAGACGGGCGCCTCAGTGACTGGCGGGGTGGCCGTCGCACCGTCCAGTTCACTGAGGAAATCCGCACGGAAGACAGACGTGGTCTCCGCCGGCGTTTCCCCGTAGACCGCGTCGTTGTCGTTGTCGCTCACCGTTTCTCCTCCTCAGTCCGATCGATTCGGGAATGGTCCCGAACAAATCTGTAGACACAATCACATACCGATGCGGACCTGCGCCCCGACACGGCGAATGCGCTCCCCTCGACCGTACCCTGCGAAAGCCCGTCCGCGTAGGCAGTCGCCGGTCGGGGCGGGCCGGATCTACTCGCCCGAGACCGCTCGGTACGCCTGCGCGTCGAGCATCCCGGCGAGCGCGGAATCGAGAGTCGCCTCGTCGGCGACCTCCAACTCCACCAACCACCCCTGTTCGTACGGCGCGGAGTTGACCAGCTCGGGGCTGGCATCCAAATCGGCGTTCGCCGCAATGACTTTCGCGCTCAGGGGAGCGTAGATGTCGGAGACGCTCTTCGTCGACTCGACCTCGCCGAGCGACTCCCCGGCAACAACCGCGTCGTCGACGGCGGGCAGCTGCACGAAGACCACGTCTCCGAGCTGAGACTGCGCGAAGTCGGTGATGCCGATCCGGACGGTGGTCGCACCGGTCCGCTGTACCCATTCGTGCTCCGCCGTGTACAGCAATTCGGTCGGCGTATCGAGTTCACTCACCGTGAAGTCCTTTCATGACAAATCCGGTGCGCGCGGCGGTCGCGGCAGGTCGAACCCGGATCTCAGTTTCCGGGCTGAGCGTATTGGCGCGGTTTCGTCTCTCGCAAGGCGGAGATCGTGACCTGCTCCGATTGCTCGACGGTGACGCGACCACCGCTGCGGGCCACCGTGTCCACCACACCGCCCGGGATGTTCAGCGCGGCCGCCAACGTCGGCGGATCACCGATCGCGGTCACCCGGTAGGGCGCCGAGATCTCGGTCCCGTCGAGCGTCAGCCGGCCGGGCTGCCCGGTCACCCACGAGTTGACCCCGATCCGAATCGGCGCAGCTCCGGCGCCCTGAACCTCGATGGCCTCCGCGCCCGCCGCGCGCAGTTCCTGCAGCAGGTCGAGCAGCACCTCCGGGCCGACGCCACGGCTCGGATCGGTCACCGTCAGCACCACGCCGGGACCGGTCGCGGGGACCGAACCGACCTGAATCGACAACGCCGTCAGCCGCGACTTCGCCTCCGCCAGCGCAGCCTCCGAGCCGCCGCCGCTGCGCTGCAACGTGGTCAACGTCTCCTCCAGCGCGGCAACCTCCTGGCGCAACGAGGCCTCCCGCTGGTTCAGGGTGTCGAGCACCACCAGCAGGTCGGCCGGCCGCGCCGAGTCCAGCGTGTCACCCGAACCGGTGTCGCGGACCTGGGTGGCGATCGCGAGCCCCAGCGCCGCCATCAACAGCACCGCCAGCAGACCGAACACCGTCCGGGACCGGCGCGCGGACTCCGCTGTCTCGGTGTGCCATTCGTGCTTGCCCTCGGACCCGTTCACGCCCGGTCACGCACCGAAGAGCCTGCGCCGCAGGGCGGCCGCGTTGCCGAAGATCCGGATTCCGAGAACCACCACGATCGCGGTGGACAACTGCGTGCCGACACCGAGCTGGTCGCCGAGCCAGACGATGAGCGCGGCGACGAGCACGTTGAACACGAACGAGACGACGAAGACCTTGGCGTCGAAGATCTCGTCCAGGTACGCGCGCAGACCGCCGAACACCGCGTCGAGCGCGGCGACCACGGCGATCGGCAGGTACGGCTGCACCGCGTCGGGCACCTGCGGCCGAAACACCACGCCCGCAACGATCCCCGCGACGAGCGCGAGTACGCCGTAAATCGCGTATCCGTTCTTGACCACCTTCAGCGGCTTCACTGGCCCCCCAACTCGTGTGCGGATCGGATCTCCCGGGCTGACGCGCCGGGCAGTCGGATGTCGTCGTTCTCGGCGACGGAGAACCCGACGCCGTAAAGCTGTGCCACGCCGGACATCCGGAGGTAGGCGTCACTGACCACGAATCCGGTCTGCAGCCGGGAACTCGGACCGATCGCGGAGACGACGTACGGCGAGGGCACCGGCTGGTTGTCCACCAGCATCGCGCCACCCGCCTGCCGGATCGTGACCGAGGGCCCGACCCGGACCCCGCCCACCGCGACGGCCTCGGCGCCGCTGGCCCACAGCGCGTTGACCACCGCCTGCAGGTCGCGGTCGAGGATCACCGGCTTGGCTCGGGCCGCGGGCCGCGACTGGTCGGACAGGTCGGGGCGGGCGGCCGGGTCGGTGAGGGTGACGACGATTCCCGGGCCGTGCACCTGGTCCAGTCCCGCGGCCTGCTCCTGCGCCCCGAGCCTGGCGAGTACCGCCGATCCCTGGGCGTCGCCTGCCAGCGCCTGCTCCCGCAGGGCGTCCGTCCGGGTGACCAGGTCGTCACGAGCGGCGGCCAGTTCGCCGCCGCGCGCCTCCGCGTCCTTGACCTTGCCGAGGATCTCGCTGCGCACCTGGTCGGCGCCGGGGGCGCGGTCGGCGGCCTGCGCGTAGGCCACCCCGAACAGCAGCCCGAGGGCGAGGCAGCCGGCCACGCACCAGGTCCCCGCGTGCAGCGGACGGTGCAGGGAGTGTCCTCGCGCCCGGTCCTCGGCGGCCGCGGCGTAACCGGGGTCGAGGCCCTCGTTCATCAACGCCCGCAACAGCGAGGGGACCGGATTGCGGCGGACCGGTTCGTCGTCTCCCGGGACTCCGTTCACGGGGACTCGGCCTCCGGCGTGCCGGCATCCCGGGCAGCCGCATCCGGACGCGGGACCAGCGGGACCGTCCGCGCGACGTTGCGGGCGGCGAGCAGGTAGAGCAGTCCGGTCCACACGTACAGCCCGGTCCCCCACGCCAGCAGCGCGTAGCCCCAGGCGCGGCCGTAGGGGGCGAACGCCCAGTCCCCCTGCGCCGCCAGCACGAGCGGCAGCGCGAACATCAGCGCGAAGGTGGCGGCCTTGCCGAGGTAGAGCACGGTGGGCGGTGGCAGTCCACGGCGCCGGTAGATCGGCAGCGTGCACGCCAGCACCAGGTCGCGACCGATCAGGATCGCCGCGACCCACCAGGGGATGATGTCGCGCATCGCGAACGCGATCAGCGTCGAGACGACGTACAGGCGATCCACCAGCGGATCGAGCAGGCCGCCCAGTTTCGAGGTCTGGTTGAGCAGCCGGGCGAGCTTGCCGTCGGCCCAGTCGGTGAACCCGCTGAGCATGAGGATGGCCAGCGCCCAGCCGTCCGCGTGCGGGACGAGCAGCAGGTAGACGAAGATCGGCACGCCGATCAGGCGCACCACGCTGAGCACGTTCGGCACGGTCAGGATCCGGTCGGTCACGATCGGTTCGGTCGGGCCGTCCGCCACCTCAGGTGGCCGGTTTCCGCTGCCCATGTGACCCCCGTGCTTCCTCGTCCGTTCGGCTACGGGGACAAGCGTGTCACACGGCGGGCCGGGGGGCTCGAACGCGGGCGACCGCGTCCGCGGTCAGGCTGCCCAGATAGAGCCAGCCGTCCGCCTCGCGCACCCCCGTGACCGGGGAATAGCTGCCCTTCCCGCCCCGCAGGCTGTGCACGATCGCGCCGCTGCCGTCGAGTCCGAGCACCCAGGCCCGCTGCTCCGGCTCCGGCTGCGCCCACTCGGGCAGATTCGCCGCCAGCAGCCGCAGGGCCGGGTGCGGGGCCATCAGGTCCAGCAGCCGCATCCGCGGGCTGTACAGCGCGACCCAGAAGATCCCGTCGGCGGTCTGCGAGGCGACGTTGTCCGGGATGCCGGGCAGGTTCTCCGCCCAGGTACCGACTCGGCCGGCCTCCGGTCCGGTCAGCTCGACCCGCCGAATCCGGTATCCGCCGGTCTCCGCGACCACCACGAAGGACTCGTCCGCGGAGAGCCCGACGCCGTTGCCGAACTGCAGCCCGTCGGCCAACAGGTCGGTCTCGCCGGTCGCCGGGTCGAGGCGGATCAGCCTGCCGGTTCCGCGGTGCTCGAGCAGGTCGTAGCGGTGTTCGGCGATGGCGTACTTGGCGGAGGAGTCGGTGAAGTAGACGATTCCGTCCCGCCCGACCGCCGAGTTGTTGCAGGCGACGAGGGGTCGGCCCACCGCGCTGTCGGCGAGTGTCTCGATCCGGCCGCGGTCGTCGACCCGCAGCACGCCCCGCTCCGCGTCGCACACCAGGTACCGGCCGTCGTCGAGCACCTCGATGCCGAGCGGGCGGCCGCCGGTGTCGGCGACGACGGTGGCCCGGCCCGGCTCGTCGAAGCGCCACAGCCTGCCGTCGTCGGTTCCGGTCACCAGGCGCCCATCGTGGTCGACGGCGACGTCCTCGGGCCCCTTGGCGCCAGGCATGCTCCAGCGCTCGGTGGCCTCGAAGGTGGGTGCCGTCGCGGTGTCGAACCGGGGTGGGTTCGGGGCCTGCCAGGCGACGGGCTCGACGCCGGTCCGGTCGAGGCGCTGCAACGTCGAGTAGACGATTCCCATGTCGCCACGGTAGAGCGCGCACGCCGCCGGCACGGCCGAACGCGCCGGGCCGGGCCGGGCCGGGCCGGGCCGGGCCGGGCCGGGCCGGGCCGGGCCGGGGTAAGTCAGCGCGCGGCGAAGTCCGGCTGCGAGTACTCGGCCACCCGGGTGGCCCGGCCGTGCAGCACCACCTCGCGGAACTGGTGGACGATCGCGCCGGTCGGGGCGTGCATGGCGCCGCCGCGGAACGGCCAGCGCAGCATCGGCGGCGTACCGGCGGGCGAATTGGTGACGGCCTCGAGCACCGCGTCGACGTCGACCTCGGCCATCGTCACCTCGAACACGAAGGCGACCTCGGCCGGGTTCGGGGTGATCGGCCCGGCCGGCTCCCCCACCCACACCACGACCGGGGTGATCACGAACCCGGACCGGGTGACGTAGTCGTCGAGGGCGCCGACCACATCCCCCGCCTGCGCCTGCACGCCCAGTTCCTCGGCGAGCTCGCGGACGGCCGCCTGCTCGGCCGACTCACCGGGGTCGATGCTGCCGCCGGGCAACGCGAACTGGCCGGCGTGCGCGCGCATCGTCGGCGGCCTCCGCGTGAGCAGCAGCCGGGTTCCGGCATCGCCGGTGATCAGTGCCAGCGCCACCGCGGCACGCCGCGTGTCGCTCGGCGGGGCGACCGTGCGCTCGAACGAGTGCAGCCGCTCCGCGCACGCCTCCCGCGTCAGCACCGGGCCGGACCGTGGCGGCGGCGCGCCGTCACGCGGGTCCTCGTCGCTCGGCTTCGGGGTGCTCAGGTCCATCTGCCGACCGTAACCCTCAGCGGGACGCGAAGTCGGGCTGCGCCAGATCGGCGACCCGGGTGTGCCGCCCGTGCAGGACGAGCTCCCGGAACTGGTGGATGATCGCCGCGGTCGGCGCGAACAACTGCTCACCCCGGAACGGCCACCGCAGCAGCGGCCGGGACTCACCGGGCAGCGACCGGATCACGGGCTCGGCGTCGAGTTCGGCGGCGGTCACCTCGAACACGAGCGCCACCTCGTCCGGGTTCGGGGTGATCGGCACCGTGGGCTCCCCCACCCACACCACGACGGGTGTGATCACGTACCCGGACCGGGTGACGAAGTCGTCGAGCACCCCGAGCACGTCCGATTCCGCGGCGACGATGCCGAGTTCCTCACCCAGCTCCCGCAGCGCCGCCTGCTCGGGCGACTCACCGGGATCGACGCCGCCGCCGGGCAACGCGAACTGTCCGGGGTGCGCACGCATCCTGCTGGGCCGCAACGTGAGCAGCAGGACCGGGCCGTCGGCGCGATCGACGACCGCGAGTGCCACCGCGGCGGTCCGGTGGCCGGTGCGGTCCACCGCGAGCGGCGCGAAGCCGGCGAGCGCGGCCGCACAGGCCGCGCGGGTGAGGGTCGGGTGCTCGTCCATCAGCCGACCCTAGACCGGCACCGAGCGGCGACGCCGGCGCTTCGCGACCGGCTCAGGCGAGCGCGTCGACGAACGCGCCCTGCCAGACCGTGTCGAACGGGGTGTGCGCGCCGACCCGGCCCTCGATGCCCGCGGTGACGAACTCCTTGGCGAAGTCCACCGCGTCGTACACCTCGACGCCCTTGGCGAGCTCGGCGGTGACGGCGGCGGCGAGCGTGCAGCCCGCCCCGGAGACGCGCTCGCGACCGACCTTCGGCGCGGTGAGGATCGTGACGTCCTCGCCGTCGAAGAGCACGTCCACCGCGTCGTCGCCGGGCAGCTCCACCCCGCCCTTGGCGAGGACGTACCGCGGGCCCAGGTCGTGGATGCGGCGGGCGGCCTCGATCAGCTCGTCGACCGAGCCGATGACGTCCATCCCGGCCAGCGTGCGGGCCTCGAACAGGTTCGGGGTCACCAGAGTGGCGAGCGGCAGGATCTGCTCGCGGAGCGCGGTGTCGGTGTCCAGCGCGGCACCGGGTTCCTGGCCCTTGCAGATCAGCACCGGGTCCAGCACGACATGCCGCCACGACTGTCCGCGCAGCCCCTCGGCGACGATCTCGATGGTCGCGGGGGTGCCGAGCATGCCGATCTTCACGGTGTCGAGGTCGTGGGCCGCGGTGGCCGCCTCGATCTGGTCGGCGATCACCTCCGGCGCGATCGGGACGAACCGGTGGGACCAGTTGTTCTTCGGATCGAAGGACACGATGCAGGTGGTGGTGCCGACGCCGTAGACGCCCAGTTCCTGGAAGGTCTTGAGGTCGGCCTGGAGTCCGGCGCCGCCGGTGGCTTCCATGCCGGCGATGACATATGCGAGGTCGACCACGGTGAGTTCTCCCGACGGGGTGGATGAGGTGATGATCGCGTTCAGCCTAACAATCGGCGGGTCCGCGAAAACCACGCGGACCTGCGGCCGAACACGACGAAGGCCGTTCCGGATTTCTCCGGAACGGCCTTCGTGTTGTCGGGCTGACAGGATTTGAACCTGCGACCACCTGACCCCCAGTCAGGTGCGCTACCAAGCTGCGCCACAGCCCGTCCACTCCCTTGCGGGCGCTCGATGAGATTACATCAGTGCGACTCCGGATCGCGAATCGCCTCGTCGTGGACC
>NZ_JBHZAH010000061.1:0-29279 GCF_042754225.1 Rhodococcus sp. NPDC059234 | reverse complement strand
CCCCGGAACAGATTGACTGTTCCGGGGCCGGGCCGACGCGAAAGCTCAGCGCTTTTCCTTGATCTTGGCCTTCTTGCCACGCAGATCGCGGAGGTAGTACAGCTTGGCGCGACGCACGTCACCGCGGGTCAGGACCTCGATCTCGGCGATGTTCGGGCTGTGCACCGGGAAGGTGCGCTCGACGCCGACGCTGAAGGAGACCTTGCGGACCGTGAAGGTCTCGCGGATGCCGCCGCCCTGGCGACGGATGACGACGCCCTTGAAGACCTGCACGCGCTCCTTCGAGCCCTCGATAACCTTGACGTGCACGTTCAGGGTGTCACCGGGACGGAACTCCGGAATGTCGGTGCGGAGCGACTGGGCGTCCAGGAAGTCCAGTGTGTTCATCGGTTGATCCATCCTTGCGTTTTCGCATGAGCAGAGGACCCGAGCGGCACCGCGTCAGCGGCACTCGGCTGGTTCGTACTCCGATTAGGTAGGTGCGCCCGTGACGGGCAACCCGTCAATTGTGCCAGACGAGCAGGTCCACGGCGAAATCCGGGCCTATGGGACGGCGTGCTCGTGCTGCGGGACCGGCGGCGCGGCGCGCACGGTCCGCTCCAACTCGTCCTCCGTGGCCGCCCTCGCGTGCTCGACGCTCGGCTTGCCCGCGATCAGGTCCTGCACGTAGATCTTGGCCCGCACGATCGGTCGGCGGAACCGTTTCTCCCGTTCGATGGCGCGGCGCATCCGCTTCGGCTTGTCCCCGTAGCGCCACCGCGCCCACGGCGCACCCGGCCGACTCAGGCGAATCGCCCCGACCAGCAGCAGCGGGAAGAAGAACATCCCCACCAGGCCGGTCCAGATCTTGCCCTTCGCGATCACCACGGCCGCGACCAGCAGGCTCACCAGGGATCCCACCGCCAGCACCACTCGCACCCACAGCTCGGGGTTGTCCCGGAAGTCGGACACGTTGATTATGGCGTCCGGTCGGGCGCCGAGCAGCAGCAGTCCGGTCACGGCGAGCGCGACGAACACCGCGTCGACCGAGGCGCGGCCCTGCTCCTCCCAGTACACGTCCTTGAGGTAGAAGATCAACGCGAACTCGTCGAGCACCAGCGCCGCCCCGACGCCGAAGCAGGCCGCCAGCACCGCACCCGTGGTCGGCGAACCGTCCTCGTAGGTGGCGATCAACGCCACCCCCGACAGCAGCATGGCGACCACCCCGAACACGACGTGGTGCACGTGCTGGCCGCCCGGCGTGACGTTGCCCGGCCACCACCGCACCTTCGCGCGGATCATCCGGACGCTGAACCTGATGAAGACGAAGCCGCCGATGAACCCCAGCAGGAAGCACAGCAGCGGCAGTTTGCCGTGCGCGATGATCTCGTCCTGCAGCCAGTTCTTCATCAGCTCGGGCCCAGCCCCCTGACGAGACAACGGAAGCCGATGTGGCAGGTCGAGGTCTCCTCCGACTCACCCTGACGCGCCGCGGGCCGGTAGCGCAGGCAGTAGTTCGGCGCGCACAGGTGCGAGCCGCCCTTGATCACCCGGCGCGCGTACGGCTCCCCGTCCACCCTGACCGCGGCGGCCACCCGCGGATTGCGCGGGATGCAGCACGAGTCGGCGGGGGCGACGTTCTTGCCGGACCGGCCGTGATCGGCGGTGTGGAAGTCGGTCGTCCACTCCCACACGTTGCCCGCCATGTCGACCAGGCCGTACCCGTTGGGCCGGAACGATCCGATCGGCGAGGTGCCGACGAAACCGTCCTCGGCGAGGTTCTGCCACGGGAACTGGCCCTGCCAGGTGTTGGCCTGATGCCTGCCGCCCGGCGTGAAGTCGTCGCCCCAGGTGTACGTCTTGCGGTCCAGTCCCCCGCGCGCGGCGAACTCCCACTCCGCCTCGGTCGCCAACTCCTTGCCCGCCCAGGCCGCATAGGCCTGCGCGTCGCGGTACGCCACGTGCGTGACCGGATGCCGTTCGCGCCCACCGACATTGCTGTCGGGCCCCTCGGGGTGACGCCAATCCGCACCGGGTACCCAGGACCACCACCGGCGGTAGTCGTCGAGGGACACCGGTCCGGGCGGCGGGGTGAACACCAACGATCCCGGGACCAGCAGATCCGGGTCGGCGTCCGGGTAGTCGGCCGGGTCGGGCGCGGTCTCGGCGACCGTCACGTGGCCGGTGTCCTTCACGAACCGGCGGAACTCGGCGACCGTCACCTGGTGGGTGTCCATCCAGAACCCGTCGACCTGCACCTGATGAACCGGGCGCTCCTCCGGGTAGAAGTCCTCGGAGCCCATCCAGAAGGTTCCGCCGGGGATCCACGACATGCCCTTCGTCGACACGGTCGGCGTCGACGAAGCCTCGGGGGGCGCGGGCGCCGGCGGTTTCTTCGTGATCGGGACGCTCTGCGGTGCCATGTCCACGAGCATGTCACCTCGACCGAGGACTCCGCACGCGGACGAATCACCCGTTTCGGGTGGGTCCGCGCGTCGCCCGTGCTGACAGCATTCCAAGCATGGGAACAGCCATCGGTGACATCCTTCCGCTCGCGCTCGGCGTCGCGATCAGCCCGATCCCGATCATCGCCGCGATCCTCATGCTGCTGACGCCGAAAGCCGGCAGCACCGCGACCAGCTTCACCGCGGGCTGGGTGCTGGGAATCGCGGGCGGCTACGCGGTGCTCGTCGTGGTCGCGAGCGTCGCCGGGCTCAGCACGAGTTCGGGGGGCAACGCCACCTCCGCGACGATCAAGATCGTTCTGGGTGTCCTGCTGCTCCTGCTCGCCGCGAAGCAGTGGAGGGGCCGCCCGGCGCCGGGTAAGCAGCCCCAGATGCCGGCCTGGCTCGCGGCCATCGACAAGGTGACCCCCGCCAAGGCGTTCGGCCTCGGCGTTCTCCTGTCCGTCGTGAACCCGAAGAACCTGCTGATGATCGTCGGCGCGGCGGTGGCCGTCGCCCAACTCGGCGTCAACGGCGCCACCCTGACCGTCGCCGGGGTCGTGTTCACCGTCCTCGCGGCGAGCACGGTCGCGATCCCGGTGATCGCGTACTTCGCGGCCCGCGACCGGGTCACCGGCTGGCTGAACAGCCTGAAGGCGTGGCTGACCGCCAACAACGCGGCGGTTATGGCGACCCTGCTGCTGGTGATCGGTGTGGTGATGATCGGCAAGGGCATCGGCGGCTACTGACCGGCGCTGTGCGCGTTCGGTACCCCAGTTGGGGTACCGAACGCGCACAGGCGGCGCAGCCGCTACTGGCCGAAGCCGGCCTTGCGGAGCGCGTCGGCCATCGAGCCGCCCGCCGGCTGCCGATCGGACCGGCCGCCGCCCTGACGCTGACCGCCCTGTCCCTGTCCCTGACGCTGACCGCCGCCGCGCTGGCCACCGCCCTGCCGCGGTCCGCCCGACTGCTGGCCGGACTGCCGCGGTCCCGACTGCTTCGGCGCGCCGGGCTCGTCGTCGAGGCGCAGGCTCAGGCCGATCCGCTGGCGCTGCAGGTCGACCTCCATCACCTTCACCTTGACCACGTCACCGGACTTGACCACCTCGCGCGGATCGCGGACGAAGTTGTGCGACATCGCCGAGACGTGCACGAGCCCGTCCTGGTGCACCCCCACGTCGACGAACGCACCGAACGCCGCGACGTTGGTGACGACGCCCTCGAGCGTCATGCCCGGCTTCAGGTCGGCGACCTTCTCCACACCGGAGGCGAACGTCGCGGTCTTGAACTCCGGCCGCGGGTCCCGGCCCGGCTTCTCTAGCTCGGCGATGATGTCGGTCACGGTCGGCAGGCCGAACTGCTCGTCGGCGAAGTCCTGCGCCCGCAGCGACCGCAGCACCGAGATGTTGCCGATGATCTCCTTGACGCCCGACCCGCTGGCCTCGACGATCCGCCGCACCACCGGGTACGCCTCGGGGTGCACGGCGGAGGCGTCGAGCGGATCGTCACCGTCGGTGATCTTCAGGAAGCCGGCGCACTGCTCGAACGCCTTCGGCCCGAGCCGCGCCACGTCGAGGATCCCCCGGCGGTTACGGAAGGGACCGTTGGTGTCCCGGTGCGCGACGATCGACTCGGCGAGCGAGCCAGTGATGCCCGAGACCCGCGACAGCAGCGGCACCGAGGCGGTGTTGACGTCGACGCCGACCGCGTTCACCGCGTCCTCGACGACCGCCGACAGCGACCGCGCGAGCAGCGTCTCGGACACGTCGTGCTGGTACTGACCGACGCCGATCGACTTCGGGTCGATCTTCACCAGTTCGGCGAGCGGATCCTGCAGTCGCCGGGCGATGGACACCGCGCCGCGGATCGACACGTCCAGGTCGGGCAGTTCCGCGGAGGCGTACGCGGACGCCGAGTACACCGAGGCGCCCGCCTCCGAGACCATCACCTTGGTCAGGCCTGCCTCGGGGAACTTCTTGATCAGGTCCGCCGCCAGCGCGTCGGTCTCCCTGGACGCGGTGCCGTTGCCGATCGCGATCAGGTCGACCCGGTGCCTGGCGGCCAGCGCGGCGAGGGTGGCCAGCGACTGGTCCCACTTGTTCGCGGGCTGGTGCGGGTAGATCGTGTCGTGCGCGAGCACCTTGCCGGTCGAGTCGACCACCGCGACCTTGGTGCCGGTGCGGAAACCGGGGTCCAGGCCCATCGTGGTGCGGGTACCCGCCGGCGCGGCGAGCAGCAGGTCCTTGAGGTTCATCGCGAACACGTCGACGGCGTCGCGCTCGGCCGCCTGGCGCAGCCGCATCCGGGTGTCGATGCCGAGACTGATCAGCATCTTCGTCTTCCACGCCCAGCGCACGGTGTCGAGCAGCCAGCGGTCGCCGGGCCGGCCCCGATCGGCGACGCCGAAGCGCGAGGCGATCCGGCCCTCGTACACGCTGACCTCGCCGACCGGCTGCTCCTCGGTCTCGGGGTCGAGGGAGAGCGAGAGCACCTCCTCCTTCTCGCCCCGGAACATGGCGAGGATGCGGTGGCTGGGGAGCTTGGCGAACGGCTCGGAGAACTCGAAGTAGTCGGAGAACTTGGCGCCGTCGGTCTCCTTGCCCTTGCGGACCGCCGACTTGACCTGCCCGCGGGTCCACATCAGCTCGCGCAGTTCGCCGACCAGGTCGGCGTCCTCCGCGAACTCCTCGACGAGGATGTCGCGGGCGCCGGCGAGCTGCTCGGCGGTGTACTGCGCGGGATCGGTGGTCGGGTCCGCCAGCAGGGTGTCCGCCACCGGCTGGTGCCCGGCCTCGCGAGCGATCTGGGCCTTGGTCCGGCGCTTCGGCTTGAACGGCAGGTAGATGTCCTCGAGCCGAGCCTTGGTGTCGGCCAACATGATCTGGCCCGCGAGCTCGTCCGTGAGCTTGTCCTGGGACCGGATCGACTCGAGCACCGCGACGCGGCGCTCGTCGAGCTCACGCAGGTAGCGCAGGCGCTCTTCGAGCAGACGCAGCTGGGCGTCGTCGAGGGTGCCGGTGACTTCCTTGCGGTAGCGGGCGATGAACGGGACCGTCGCGCCGCCGTCGAGCAGTTCCACCGCGGCGCGGACCTGCTCCTCCCGGACGTCGAGTTCGGCGGCGATCCGTGCGTTGACTGATTTCAGAACGGGTGCGTTCACAGCTGAGGTCACGGCGATCGACCCTACCGGCAGGCACCGACACCACCCGACACCTCGGGAGCGTCAGGACTCGAGAACCGCGCGATCGACGTCGGAGAGCTCGACGTGTTCGAGCAGGTCGGGCCGTCGGTCGCGAGTGCGCAGCAGCGACTGCTCGCGACGCCAGCGGTCCACCTTGGCGTGGTCGCCGGACAGCAGCACCGGCGGGACCTCGAGCTCGCGCCAGTTCACCGGCCGGGTGAAGCTGGGCCCCTCGAGCAGCCCGTCGGAGAACGAATCCTCTTGGTGCGACTGCTGATTGCCGAGGACGCCGGGAAGTAGCCGCACCACGGCCTCAGCCATCACCAGCACCGCGGCCTCGCCGCCGATCAGCACGTAGTCGCCGATGCTGACCTCCTCGACGCGTACCCGCCGCGCAGCGTCGTCGAAGACGCGCTGGTCGATGCCCTCGTAGCGACCGCAGGCGAACACCAGCCGCTTCTCCCCTGCCCAGCGGTGCGCGGTCTCCTGGGTGAACGGCTGCCCGGCCGGGGTCGGCACCACCAGCAACGTCTCGGGATCGGGTTCGGTGCCGAGCACCTCGTCGAGTGCCTCGCCCCACACGGTCGGCTTCATGACCATGCCGGGACCGCCGCCGTAGGGCGAGTCGTCGACGGCCTTGTGCACGTCGTGGGTCCAGTCGCGCAGGTCGCGCACGCCGACAGAGATCAGGCCCTTGTCGATGGCCTTGCCCAGCAACGCGGTTCGCAGCGGTTCGAGGTACTCGGGGAAGATCGTGATGACGTCCAGGCGCACGACTACTCCGGATCCAGTAGACCTTCGGGCGGATCGATCTCGACGTAGCCCTCGGCCACGGAGACGACGGGGACGATCGCGGTGACGAACGGGATCAGGATCTCGCCCGACTCCCGACCTTCCGGGCGCACGGAGAGCAGCTCCCCGGCGGCCGAGTGCAGCACCTCGTTGACGGTGCCGATCGGCGTTCCGTCGGCGAGCCGGACCGCCAGACCCTCGAGTTCGTGGTCGTAGAACGCGTCCGGGTCGTCCGACGGCGGCACGTCCGCACTGTCGATCACGAAGAGGGTGCCGCGCAGGGCGTCGGCGGCGGTACGGTCGTCGACACCCCGCAGACGCAGCAGAAGCCGCCCGGAATGCTCCCGGGCGGCTTCCACCGTGAAACTGGTGAGAGTGCGCTCGCGGGGCTTGCGACCGTGCAGCACGGAACCAACGGCGAAGCGCTGGTCGGGATCGTCGGTCCGTATCTCTACGGCGAGTTCACCCCTGATGCCGTGCGACTTGGCCACACGCCCGATGACGAGCTCCACGTCGACCGCTACTGATCCGTGTCGATCACGTCGACGCGGATACCGCGGCCACCGATGCCGGTGACCAGGGTCCGCAGCGCGGTCGCGGTGCGCCCGCCACGCCCGATGACCTTGCCCAGGTCGTCGGGGTGCACGTGCACCTCTACGGTGCGCCCGCGGCGTCCGGTGATCAGCTCCACCCGGACGTCGTCGGGATTGGCGACGATACCGCGAACGAGGTGTTCGACGGCATCGGCGACAACGGCACTCACTTGTCAGCAGCCTCGGAATCCGCGGCGGCCTCGGCGGGGGCCTCGGCGGCCTCCTCGGCGTCGGCCTTCTTGGCGGCCTTCTTCTTCGGGGTGATCGCCTCGGCGACCGGCTCGCTGTCGGCCTGCGCCAGCGCGGCCTGGAAGAGCTCCAGCTTGCTCGGCTTGGCTTCCTTGGTCTTCAGGGTGCCCTCGGTGCCCGGCAGGCCCTTGAACTTCTGCCAGTCACCGGTGATCTTGAGCAGGTTCTCGACCGGCTCGGTGGGCTGGGCGCCGACGCCGAGCCAGTACTGCGCGCGCTCCGAGTCGATCTCGATCAGGGAGGGCTCTTCCTTGGGGTGGTACTTGCCGATGGTCTCGATCGCACGGCCGTTGCGGCGGGTGCGAGAGTCGGCGATGACGATGCGGTAGTGCGGGGTGCGGATCTTGCCGAGCCGCATGAGCTTGATCTTGACAGCCATGGTCGAGCCTTTCAGATGGTCACGGCGCAATTCAGCGATACGCACGGAGTGCGTACCCGGTTTTGCGTTGAGGGGTTGTCGTGACCGCCGCGCGGTACGTAACCGGAGACGGGCGAACAGCGGACCATTCTGCCAGACGCGCGGGCCGCGGGGCGAATCGCCCGACTCGGCGCGGATTGCCCGGCTCGCCCGACGTCATCCGCCTAAACTCCGGTCAGCCGCAGCTACCGCGACCAAGGGGGACGTCAGTTGTCGTATCCGGCCTTCACGGACGGCCCACCGCCGCCGGACCGCAGCCGCGCCAGTGTGCTGGCCGCCACCGTCCTGGTGCTGGGCCTGGCCAGCCTGCTGATCGGTTTCGGCCCGTACCTGAGCGTGCACACCTCCGCAGGCGAGGTCGCCATCAGCGGATTCGTCCTGCCGCAGGGCCTGCTCGTGGTCGTCTGCCTGCTGTTCTCCGGCATCACCGCCGGACTGTCGACGTTGCCCCGTCTCGCCCTGATCCGGGGTGCGGGACCGGTGCTGCACGCGATCTCCACCGCGGCCGCGACGGTCGGGGCGCTGCTGGCCCTGTTCCTGCTGATCGTGGTCAGCAACGTGCCGCGGCTGGGAGAGGACCTGGTCGGGGACTCCCGCGACGACCTGACCCTGGTCGTCGGACTCGGCTGGGCCGGCATCACGGTGCTCGCGCTGGCGATCGTTCAGTCGCTGGTGGCCTTCGCCGCCCTCGCCTACGACCTGGGGCTCGCGCAGGCACGCCGCTTCCCCGAGAAGGCGGAAGCCGCATGACCGACGGCCCGAAGCCGGGCGCGACGCCGCCGAAGCCCGAACCGGCCGCGCCGGCACCGACAACACCCGGTACGGCGGCGGCCGACGCACCGACCACCGTGATACCCGCCACGGCGGCAGCGGTCCCGGCGCCCTCGACAGACCCCGACCAGCCGCCGGCGAGCACCGTCGACCCGGCGCCTGCCACGCCCCCGCCGACCACACCGGCTCCCCCGGCGGCCTCCCAGTCGTCCCCACCCCCGTACCGACCGCCGCTGTCCGTGCGCGGGTGGCTCGCGGTCCTGGCCGCCGTGGCGATCGTGGTCGCCCTCCTCGGCGGTGGCGGATACCTGCTCAATCGCGCACTGACGCAGGACAATTCGACGACGGTCGCCGGCAGCGCCACCGCGGAGTCCGACGGATCCGACGGATCGTCCGACACGACGACGGGCTCGACCGGGCCCACGAACACGATGCCGGTCACCCCCACCGGTGTGGTCGCCGCCTGCGCGACCTACCCGCCGGCGGTGGACTCGGCCGGGCGACCGCACACCTACGAGGCGCCCAACGCCACCGACGGCGACCTGACCACCGCGTGGCGCTGCCGGGGAACCCAGGGCCAGTCACTGTCGATCAGTTTCGTCTGCGCTCAGCAGCTCGCGACCGTCGGCATCGACCCCGGCCACGACAAGACCGACGCCGACGGGTCCGATCGGTTCGCGCAGAACCGCAAGATCACCAGGGTGACCTGGACCTTCGACGACGGCAGCACCGTCGAGCAGGAACTGAAGCCCGAACGGGGCATCCAGACCCTCGAGGTCGACAAGACCAGCCGCACCGCGAAGTTGACCGTCGTCTCGACGGTCGACGGTCAGCCGATCACGAATCGGACCGGTGAGCAGTTCGCGCCGTTCAACGACGTCACCTCGGTCAGCGAGGTCCGGTTCACCGCGCGGGCCGGCGACGGGGGCGACGGCTGCGCGAAGTGAGAGGCTGCGCGAAGTGATCGGCCGCGGTCAGGCGAACCGGCCTCGCGCCGCGACCACCCGACCGCGCAGGACCACCAGGTCGGGCTCGGCGAGCACGTCCGGCCCGGTGCGTGGATCCCGGTCGTAGACGAGCAGGTCCGCGGGCGCCCCGGCCTCGAGTCCGGGGTGGCCCAGCCAGGTGCGGGCATCCCAGCAGGCGGCGCCGAGGGCCCCGGTCGGACCGAGCCCGACCGCGGCGAGCGCCGCGACCTCGTCGGCGATCCGGCCGTGCCGGATCGAGCCGCCCGCATCAGTTCCCGCGTAGATCGGGATCCCGGCCTCGTGCGCCGCGCCGATCGTCGCCCCGACCCGCGCGTGCAGGTCCCGCATGTGCGCGGCGTAGACGGGGAACCGGTCGGCGGAATCGGCGATCTCGGGGAAGGTCGCGATGTTGATCAGCGTCGGCACCAGCGCGGTACCGCGTTCGACCATCATCTCGATGGTGTCGGCGGTCAGTCCGGTGCCGTGTTCGATGCAGTCGATGCCGGCCTCGATCAGGCCGGGCAGCGCGTCCTCGCCGAACACGTGCGCGGTGACCCGGGCGCCGACCCGGTGCGCGGCGTCGATCGCCTCCTTGAGCACGGCGTCGCCCCACAGCGGACGCAGGTCGCCCACCGACCGGTCGATCCAGTCCCCGACCAGCTTGACCCAGCCGTCGCCGCGCAGGGCCTGCTCGGTGACCGCCGCGGGCAGCTGCGACTCGTCCTCGAGGTCGATCGGCAGGCCACGGATGTACCGCTTGGCCATCGCGATGTGCCGGCCGGCCCGGACGATCCGCGGCAGGTCCGCGCGCTGGTCGAGGGCGCGGGTGTCCACGGGCGAGCCCGCGTCCCGCAGCAGCAGCACCCCGGCGTCGCGTTCGGTCTGCGCCTGGGCGAGCACGCCCGCCTCGTCCTCGTGACCGCCGCCGTACCGGATGCCGACGTGGCAGTGCGCGTCGACGAGTCCGGGGAGGATCCAGCCCGAGCCGCTGAGCGTCTCCGCGCCTGCGACGGGCTCGGAGGAGATCACCCCGTCGTCGATCCACAGCTCGACGGGCTCCTCGACGGGCAGCCCGACACCGGCCAGCCGCACCGCCACGACTACTTCTTCGGCAGCTTGAGCTGGGACAGGTCGATGCCCTCGAGACCCGGCGGCAACTCGTCGAGGCCCTTCGGCATCTTCGACAGATCCATGCCGGGCGGCAGGCCGGGGAATCCACCCGGCATACCGGCGGGCATGCCGGGGAATCCGCCGCGGATCTTCGGCTGGGTCGGGCCCTTGCCGCCCTTCTTCCCCTTCTTGCCCTTCTTGCTGCGCTGGCTCGACCGCGCGCCGGGCATGCCCATCCGGCCGGCCATCGCGGCCATCATCTTGCGGGCCTCGAAGAATCGGTCGACCAGCTGGTTGACGTCGGAGACCTTGACGCCGGAGCCGTTGGCGATGCGCAGCCGCCGGGAGGCGTTGATGATCTTGGGATCCTCGCGCTCGGCGGGGGTCATGCCGCGGATGATCGCCTGCACCCGGTCGAGCTGCTTCTCGTCGACGTTGGCCAACGCGTCCTTCATCTGGCCCGCGCCGGGGAGCATGCCCAGCAGGTTGCCGATCGGACCCATCTTGCGCACGGCCATCATCTGCTCGAGGAAGTCCTCGAGGGTGAGCTGGCCGGAGCCGATCTTGTGCGCGGCGGCCTCGGCCTGTTTCGCATCGAAGACCTGCTCGGCCTGCTCGATGAGGCTGAGCACGTCGCCCATGCCGAGGATCCGGCTGGCCATCCGGTCGGGGTGGAAGACGTCGAAGTCCTCGAGCTTCTCACCGGTCGACGCGAACATGATCGGTTCGCCGGTGATCTCGCGGACGCTGAGCGCGGCGCCGCCGCGCGCGTCTCCGTCGAGCTTGGTCAGCACCACGCCGGTGAACCCGACGCCTGCCTTGAACGCCTCCGCGGTGTGCACCGCGTCCTGGCCGGTCATCGCGTCGAGGACGAACAGCACCTCGTCGGGCTGCACGGCGTCGCGGATGCCCGCGGCCTGGCCCATCAGTTCCTCGTCGATGCCGAGGCGGCCCGCGGTATCGACGATCACGACGTCGTAGTGCTTGGCGCGAGCCTCCTCGATGCCGCGGCGCGCGACGTCGACCGGGTCGGCCGCGGACACGCCGAGCTCGTTGTCGCCGCCACCGATCGAGGTGCCCGGGTGCGGGGCGAAGACCGCCGCACCGGCCCGCTCGCCGACGATCTGCAGCTGGCTGACGGCGCCGGGGCGCTGCAGGTCGCACGCCACCAGCAGCGGGGTGTGGCCCTGTCCGGCCATCCACTTGGCGAGCTTGCCCGCGAGGGTCGTCTTACCGGAACCCTGCAGGCCGGCGAGCATGACGACGGTCGGCGGGTTCTTCGCGAACTGCAGTCGCCGGGTCTCGCCGCCGAGAATGCCGACGAGTTCCTCGTTGACGATCTTGACGACCTGCTGGGCCGGGTTGAGCGCGCCGGAAACCTCGGCGCCCTTCGCCCGCTCCTTGATCTTGGCGATGAAGGAGCGGACGACGGGCAGCGCGACGTCGGCCTCGAGCAGCGCGAGCCGGATCTCCCGGCACGTCGCGTCGATGTCGGCACCGGACAACCGGCCCTTGCCACGCAGGTCCTTGAGGGCACCTGTCAACCTGTCGGAAAGGGATTCGAACACCGATCGGGCTCCTGGCTGGTCGAGTTGTCTGGTCGTGTTGCCGCCTGGGGACGTGCAGACTCGAGCCCCAGCCTAGCCGCTGCCGGGGACGTCCCCGTTCTCACTGTCCTTCTTCGGCGGCGATTGCGGCACGACGGCCAGGATCGCCGCCTCGACGTCCTGCCGCGTCACCCGAGAATCGGTGCCCCCCAGGTCCAGCCCGAAGGCGTCGACCACGGACGCGCCGAGCGTCGACACCCGCGCCCACTGCACGTCCACGCCGTGTTGCTCGAACGCCGCGGCGAGTCGGCAGAGCAGCCCGAGGCGATCCTCGGTCCGCAGTTCGACGATCGCCTGGCCGTCGGTGGCCGAGTCGAACCAGATGATCCGCGGCGGGGCCTGGGCGTACTGCACGGGCACACCCGCGACGCCCAGTTCGAGCGCCTGTTCGGCCTTGGCCTGCTCCTCCTTCTGCGCGAGCATCGCGACGAGGTCGAGTTCGCCTGCGACCGCCCGGATCAGCTCCTGCCGGAGCAGACCCGCCTGCGGCGGAGCACCGAACCGCGGCGAGACCGTGAACGAGTTCACCGCCGACCCCTCGTGACTGCCGACCGAGGCGGACAGCACCCGCAGCGAGTGCAGTGCCAGCACGCCCGCGGCGTCCGAGAGCAACCCGGGACTGTCGGGCGCGACCACGGTGACGGTGTAGGTGTGCGCTCCCTCCGCCGGTTGCAGCAGCACGTGCACTCCCCCGTCCGCGGCCAGCGCGGCCGCCTGGGGGTCGATCCGGTCCGGTTCGGGCAGCCGCTCGCCGGCCATCACCAGACGGCAGCGCCTGACCAGTTCGCCGAGCAGCGAGGACTTCCAGTCACCCCACACCCCGGGCCCGGTCGCCAGCGAGTCGGCCTCGGCCAGCGCCGCGAGCAGGTCGAGCAGGACCAGGTCGCCGTCGAGCGCATCGACCACCATCTGCACCGTGGCGGGGTCGTCCAGGTCGCGACGGGTCGCCGTCGACGGCAGCAGCAGGTGGTGACGGACCATCGCCGTGAGCAGGGCGACGTCCGACGGCCACATGCCGAGCCGATTGCCGATCTGGGTGGCCAGTTCCGCGCCGACGGCGCTGTGGTCGCCGCCGCGCCCCTTGCCGATGTCGTGCAGCAGCGCACCGAGGACGAGCAGATCCGGTCGCGAGACCCGGGTGGTGAACGCACTCGCCTGCACTGCCGTCTCCACCAGGTGGCGGTCCACGGTCCAGGTGTGCACGGCATCGCGCGGCGGCAGGTCGCGCACCGCACCCCACTCCGGCAACAGCCGTCCCCACAACCCGGTCCGGTCCAACGCCTCGACCACGGCGGTCGTGCGACTGCCGGAGCCGAGAAGCACCAGCAGGTCTCCGAGAGCTTCGCTCGGCCACGGTTCGCGAAGCTCCGGCGCGCTGTCCGAGAGCCGGCTCAGCGTCGAGGCCGAGATCGGCATGCCGGTCTGCGCCGCGGCCGCGGCCACCCGCATGATCAGGCCGGGGTCCTTGGTCGGTCTGGCATCGCGGGCCAGCACGACCTCGCCCGCGTGCTCGACCACCCCCTCGTCGAGCGGGCGGCGGACGGGCATCCGGCGCAGCCGTGAGAGTCCGCGTCGCGGAAGCGCGTTCGCGGCGGTGCGCAGTCCCACGTCCACCGAGTAGCTGACCGTCCGCGCGGAGTCGCTGAGCATCCGGGCCAGGTCGAACCGGTCGCCGATCCGCAGGGCCGCCCCGATCTCGTCGGCGTCCTGGGCGCGCAGCTGGTCCCGGGCCCGGCCCGCCACCCGATGCAGCTCGGTTCGCACGTCGAGCAGGCGGTCGTGCGCGAAGACCAGTCCGCCACCGGGCGTGTCGGGTCCGAGCCCCGGTAGGGCGTCGGTCAGCTGGGCGATCGCGAGCGCGTCGAGCAACTGAACGTCCCGCAGCCCGCCGCGGCCGTTCTTGATGTCCGGCTCGGCGCGGTGCGCGATCTCGCCGCTGCGCGACCACCGCGCGCGGGTCATCTCGATCAGTTCGTCGAAGCGCGAACGGATTCCGGTTCGCCACTGCCTGCGGACGCCGCCGATGAGCAGGTTGCTCAGCTCCACGTCGCCCGCGATGTGCCGGGCCTCGAGCAGCCCCAGTGCGGCGGTCAGGTCGCTCGATGCCACCTGGATCGCCTGCGGGACCGTCCGAACGCTGTGATCGAGCTTGATGTGCGCGTCCCACAACGGGTACCAGAGCCGGTCCGCGACCTCCGAGACGATCTCGGGTTCGAGGTCGTCGTGCAGTAGCACCAGGTCGAGGTCGGAGTACGGCAGCAGTTCGCGCCGACCGAGCCCGCCCACCGCGACGATCGCGAATCCACTGTCGGGCTTGATCCCGAGTTCGGCCCCCTTGGTGGTCAACCAGAGCTCGTGCAGGTCGACCAGCGCCTGACGCAGCGCCGGCGCGTCCAGCCTGCGCGTGCGAGAACCGCCGTCCAACAACTGTTTCCGGGCCCGAACGAGGTCGTCCGCGGCGACCGCACCCCGGGACGAGGGCGGCCCCGACCCCGCCGACGATGCGGCGGGATCGGGGCCACCAGATCCGGACCCGTTGGGGTCAGAGCGCATCCGCGCCCCGTTCGCCCGTGCGGACCCGGATGACCGACTCCACCGGAGAGACCCAGACCTTGCCGTCGCCGATCTTCCCCGTGCGTGCGGCCTCGACGATCACCTCGACGACCTTGTCGACGGCCGAGTCGTCCACGACCACCTCGACGCGCACCTTGGGTACGAAGTCCACGGAGTACTCAGCACCGCGGTAGACCTCGGTGTGGCCCTTCTGCCGGCCGTACCCCTGAACCTCGCTGACTGTCATGCCGAGCACCCCGGCCTGCTCGAGGCCTGTCTTGACATCCTCGAGGGTGAACGGCTTGACGATTGCCGTGATCAGCTTCATATTTCTCATGCCTCCCTGACGGTGACGGTCGCGCGGCTCGGCACCGTGCTCGCTCCGATTGCGACGAAGTCGTATGCGTTCTCAGCGTGCTCCGTGTCGTCCAGTCCCCTGGCCTCGCTCTCTGCACTGGCCCGAAGTCCGATCGTGTACTTCACGATAAGGGCAATGATCGTCGTGGCGACGAGCGAGTACAGCAGAACCGCTCCCGCGCCGACCGCCTGACGCCAGAGCTGGTCGAAACCACCACCGTAGAAGAGGCCCTTGACGCCCGCGGGCGCCTCCGTGGTGGCGACCAGTCCGACCAGCAACGTACCCACCAGACCGCCGACCAGGTGGACGCCGACCACGTCCAGCGAATCGTCGAAGCCGAAGCGGTACTTGAGGCCGACGGCCAGGGCACACAGCACGCCGGCGACGACGCCGATGACCAGGGCGCCGACCACGTTCACCGACGAGCAGGACGGGGTGATCGCGACGAGGCCCGCGACGATGCCGGACGCGGCGCCGAGGGTGGTGGCGTGACCGTCGCGGATGCGCTCGACCAGCAGCCAGGCGAGCATCGCGGCGCAGGTCGCGACCACGGTGGTGACGAAGGTGGCGCCGGCGACGCCGTTGGAGCCCACCGCCGAACCCGCGTTGAATCCGAACCAGCCGAACCACAGCAGGGCGGCGCCGAGCATCACGAAGGGCAGGTTGTGCGGCCGGAAGGGGGTGGTCGGCCAGCCGCGACGCTTGCCGAGCACGATGGCGAGCACCAGGCCCGCGACACCCGCGTTGATGTGGACGGCCGTACCACCGGCGAAGTCGATTGCCTTGAGCTTGTTGGCGATCCAGCCACCGTGGGTGGCGGTGACGCCGTCGAAAGCGAACACCCAGTGCGCGACCGGGAAGTACACGATCGTCGCCCACAGGCCGGCGAAGAGCAGCCAGGGCCCGAAGCGCAGGCGGTCGGCTACCGCACCGGAGATCAGTGCGACGGTGATGATCGCGAACATCGCCTGGAAGGCCACGAACACCGTGGCGGGGATCGTGCCGACGAGCGGAATCGCCACGGCGGCCCCGGTGGTCGCATTGGCGAGGTAGGTCCCGCCGAACAGGCCCTTGAGCCCGAAGTACTGGAACGGATCGCCGAAGAGATTGCCCTTGTCCTCGCCGAAGGCCATCGAGTAGCCGTACAGCACCCAGAGCACCCCGACGACGCCCATCGCGCCGATGCTCATCATGATCATGTTCAGCACGCTCTTCGCACGAACCATGCCGCCGTAGAAGAACGCCAGTCCCGGGGTCATCAGCAACACCAGCGCGGCGCTGATCAGCATCCACGCAGTGTCACCGGTGTCCGGCACTCCGATAGTGGGAAAGTCCACGTTGAGCTCCTCCTTCTGTCGTTCCGCCGGTGCGGCTGTCGACCTGATGAGAAGGGTGCTCAGCTGGTGTTTCAGCCGTGGCGCTGCGATGTTTCACTCGAGTGAACGCATTCGGGGTCCGTGTTGCTTCTACGTTTCGTGCTGCGCCGATCGAACCGCCGCTCGATGTGCGGCGGCCCGGCGGAGCCCGACCGCGGCGCCGGACCGCCCGTCGCTTCACGCGGGTGCTATCGCCGCGTGCGCAGTCCGAGCCAGCCGGGCACGGGTCGCTCGGCACCCGGCGAGCAGTACGCCCCCGGAACCTGTGCGCAGGACCCGGCGGGCGCGATCCCCGCGTTGATTCCCTGCCCGGCCCAGGTGATTCCGGCGTCCTTGTTCACGATCAGGGCCGAGGATCCGCCGCCGTCGAGTACGACGGCACGGTCCGAGCCGAGCGCGCGGAACGCGTCCTGCACGTTGCCGATGGTGAATCCGTCGGCCTCGTTGCTGCCGCCCTGGAAGACGTACAGCTCGTCGCGGGAGGTGTTGAAGCCGACGGCGGTGCGGGCGGCCCTGCGGATCGGGTTGTCGACGAACTGGAAATCCGGTCCCGGGCCGCGGATCTTGAGACCGCCGAACGCGACGAACGACCGTCCGCTGTACTCGAGCTGATTGACCAGGTCCTCCGCGGCGTTGTTGCGGGTCGCCGAATCCGCGTCGCGGATGTCGAAGTTCGCATCGGTCGGCATGCCCAGGAAGCCGTCACCGATGACGAACGTCGACAGCGGCGACCACACCTTCCCGGCACCGTCACTCAGCCCCTCCTTGCCGACGTAGAAGCGGCGACCGAGGTCGAAGATGGATGCCGCACTGTGAGTGTCGGGGTGGGCGTCGTAGTACGCACCGAGCGGGGAGCTGCAGCCACTCTGCGACCAGTTGGTGCCCGCCCCCTGCGCCCGCACGTCGAAGAAGTTGGCGTTGATCGCGATCGCCGGCGAACCCATCCGGTGCCACGCATCGACCGGCGCGTACACCTCGGCGTTCTGACGCATGCCGTCGGAGGTGACGGCATTCGGGTTGCCCTCACAGCGGCCCGACGAGTCGGACAGCAACTGCGACACGAGCCCGGAGTGCGAGGCGCGGCCGATCACGACAAGCCGAGCATCTGTCGGCATGTCGTAGGCCTGTCCCGCGGCGGTGATCATGGGGACCGGGAAGTCGCGGCCGAACTGGTAGGCCAGCGGCGCACCGCCCGAGGCCGCGACGGCGGCGTTCAGTCGGGCCTGCGCGCCGGCGAAGTCGTCTGCTTGTGCGGGGGCAGCGAACACCGGGGCCAGCACTCCCGCACAGAGCGCTGTCGCTGCGGTGGTGGTGACGATCCTTCGGGTGATTCTCGCGGCGGTAGCGCTGATACGCACGGGCGTCCTCTCGTGTGACCGGGCCCGACTACAACGTTCGATGTGGCATATGTCACGCTCGAACGCGGCTAGTAGACACCGGCAGTCACGCCACCGTGACTCGGTGCCAGCGCATCGTTATCGATTTGTTATCAAATGCGTGGAACCGCCCGGTCCGAGGTCAGCCGAGCAGCGCGTCCACGAAGGCTTCCGGCTCGAACGGGGCGAGGTCGTCGGCACCCTCCCCCAGGCCCACCAGCTTCACGGGCACGCCGAGCTCGTGCTGCACCTGGAAGACGATGCCGCCCTTGGCGGTGCCGTCGAGCTTGGTGAGGACGACACCGGTGATGTCGACGACCTCGGCGAACACCCGAGCCTGGACGAGGCCGTTCTGGCCGATCGTCGAATCGAGCACGAGCAGCACCTCGTCCACCGGAGCCTGCTTCTCGACCACCCGCTTGACCTTGCCCAGCTCGTCCATCAGTCCGGTCTTGGTGTGCAGGCGGCCGGCGGTGTCCACGATGACGACGTCGACACCGGTCTCGATGCCCTTGCTGACCGAGTCGAAGGCGATCGCGGCGGGGTCGGCGCCCTCCTTGCCTCGCACCACCTCGGCCCCGACGCGTTCGGCCCACGTCTGCAGCTGATCCGCCGCGGCCGCACGGAAGGTGTCGGCGGCACCGAGGAGCACGCGACGCCCGTCCGCGACGAGCACCCGGGCCAGCTTGCCGGTGCTGGTGGTCTTGCCGGTGCCGTTGACGCCGACGACCAGCAGCACACCGGGGGTGGCGTCGTGCGGCAGCGCCCTGATCGAGCGGTCCATCTCGGGATGCAGGGCCTCGATCAGCACCGAGCGCAGCAGCGCCCGGGCCTGCGCCTCGGTCTTGACGCTGCCTGCCGCGATCTCGGCGCGCAGCTTGGTGACGATCTCCTCGGTGACCGCGCTGCCCAGGTCCGCGATCAGCAGCGTGTCCTCGATCTCCTCCCAGGAGTCCTCGTCGAGGTCGCCGCCGCCGAGCAGCCCGAGCAGGGACTTGCCGACCGCCGACTGCGAACGCGCGAGTCGGCCGCGGAGCCGGTCGAGGCGTCCCGCGGTCGGTGCGATCTCCTCGATCGCGGGGGCCGCGGGAACCTCCGGTTCGGCCACGACCTCCGGCGCGAGCACCTCGGGTTCGGCAACGACCTCGGGCTCTGTGACCTCGGGTGCAGCCTCGACGACCTCAGGCTCGACAACCTGGGGCTCGACAACCTGGGGCTCTACGACCTCGGGCTCTACGACCTCCGGCTCGGCGACCTCGGGCTCTACGACCTCCGGCTCGGCGACCTCGGGCTCGGGCTCGGCAACCTTCGGTTCCACGATCGGCGGCACGACGATCTTCGGGACCACCGGTTCCGGCGTCGGCTTGGGCGGAGCCGTGGCCGTCGCACCCTGACTGAAGTTGAACCCGCTCTCGGCCTTGTATCCCCCGGAGCGGTCCTTGGCCTCGCCCAACGCTTCCGGCGTCGCCTTGTCGGTCGGCGCGAGGCTGATCTGCCGTCGGCGATACAGCACGGCCCCCACGACGAGGGCAACGAGAAGTACGGCCACGACGGCCGCGATTGCGATCCAGGCTCCGGTAGTCACCGACCCATACTCTCAGGCCCGGGCAACGAGGGCGCACCGCGGTGAGGTGCGTCTGCGGTACGGGTCAATCGGAGGAGCGGTCACGCACGGCCGGCGCCGACAGTGCCGGGAACCAGATGTCCGTGAGGACCTCCGCGGCGCGGTCAGCGGAGACGTCGATCGTTCCGAGCATCGCCCACCTGGTGAAGAACCGCTCGAGTTGTGTCACGAGAAGTTCGACGCGCAGGCGGGCCTCGTCACGTTCGCTCTCCGGCCAGCGCGCGAGGTAGCCCGTCATGGAGTTCGGGAGGGCCACGATTCCCGCACGGGCGATGGCCCGGAACTCGGGCTCGAGAGCCGTCGCCTCGTCCCAGGCCTGGAGCATGTCCTTGTACCTGTGGAACCACTCGATGGCGCGGGTGATCCAGTCCGTGAACTCGGCGCGCGATCCGGTGTCGAGTACGCGGTCGAGGTCCTGGTAGAAGGCCAGCGCGGTCGGCGCCATGCCGTCCTGCGCCAGCGCCAACAGGACGTCCACCTTGCCCGGGAAATGCAGGTAGAACGTCGCCCGGCTGCAGCCGACCTCGGCGACGATGTCGTCGACCGTCACGGCTGCGTAGCCCCGGGCCGCGAAGAGCCCCCGCGCCGATTCCATGAGCTTGGCACGGGTCGCTCGCTTCTGTTCGTCGCGCAACGTACCGCGCCGGCCTTTGACCTCACCTGTTGCCATGCTCACGTCCCCACCCTGTCCCACGTCGGCCGATCGGGCAAATCGACCCGTTACTGAACCAACTTTACGTCATTCACTTGACAGTGCGTCAGCCAACGTGAACTATGGCGCACATCACGTTTCAGGGGCAGTGATGGCAGCAGTCACCTCGCCATCCGCGCTCTGATCGGACCGGCACACCGCACAGAAAGCGATCGCGAATGAGCTCGAGGAATCTGCCGACCGTCTGCGTCATCGGCGCCGGACCGTCCGGTATCACGACCGCGAAGCGGCTGAAGGACTACGGCATCCCGTTCGACTGCTTCGAGGCCTCCGACGAGGTCGGCGGCAACTGGTACTACAAGAACCCCAACGGGATGTCGGCCTGCTACCAGAGCCTGCACATCGACACCTCCAAGTGGCGCCTCGCCTTCGAGGACTTCCCGGTCCCCGCCGAGTGGCCCGACTTTCCGCACCATTCGTTGCTGTTCCAGTACTTCAAGGACTACGTCGCCCATTTCGGCCTGCGGGACAAGATCACCTTCAACACCTCCGTGGACCACGCCGAGCGGGGTGCGGACGGCCTGTGGACCGTCACGCTGTCCACCGGCGAGACGCGCGCCTACGACGCGCTGATCGTGTGCAACGGGCACCACTGGGACCCGCGGACCCCGGACTACCCCGGACAGTTCGACGGCACGCTGATCCACAGCCACGAGTACAACGACCCGTTCGACCCGATCGACATGCGCGGCAAGAACGTCGTGGTGGTCGGGATGGGCAACTCCGGCCTGGACATCGCCTCCGAGCTCTCGCAGCGCTTCCTGGCCAAGACACTGACCGTCTCCGCCCGCCGTGGTGTCTGGGTCCTGCCGAAGTACCTGAAGGGCGTGGCCGGAGACAAGATGTCGATGCCGGCGTGGATGCCCCGCCCGCTCTCCATGGCGCTTCAACGGCGCTTCCTGAACAAGAACATCGGCACCATGGAGGGCTACGGACTACCCAAGCCCGACCACCTGCCCTTCCAGGCGCACCCATCCGCGAGCGGCGAGTTCCTCGGCAAAGCGGGCTCGGGCGACATCGCGTTCAAGCCCGCGATCACAGCGCTGGAGGGCAAGCAGGTGCGCTTCGCCGACGGCAGCACCCTGGACGTCGACGTGATCGTCTGCGCTACCGGCTACCACATCAGCTTCCCGTTCTTCACCGATCCGAACCTGTTGCCCGACAGCGAGAACCGCTTCCCGCTGTTCAAGCGGATGATGAAGCCCGACATCGACAACCTGTTCTTCATGGGCCTCGCGCAGCCGATGCCGACCCTCGTGAACTTCGCCGAGCAGCAGAGCAAGCTCGTCGCCGCCTATCTCGCGGGCGAGTACCTGCCCCCGGCGCCCAGCGAGATGGGCGCCGTCCTTGCCGCCGACGAGGAGTACTACCTCAAGCCGTACTACAAGTCCCCCCGCCACACCATCCAGTGCGAGTTCGATCCCTACGTGCGCAACCTGAAGAAGGAAATCGTCGACGGCGGCAAGCGCGCCCAGGCCGCGGGCAACGCGTTGCCCGTGCCCGCTCGCGCCCTGCAGAACGCCTGACGGGAGGAGATCCGATGACACTGACAGAGGGATTCTGTGCGGAGGGCTTCGAGCCGGTCCGCGAGGCACTCGAACAGCAGCTCGCGTCGGGCGAGGAGCTCGGCGCGTCCGTCTGCGTGACCGTGGACGGGCAGCCGGTCGTCGACATCTGGGGCGGGCACACCGATCAGGACCGGACCACGGCCTGGGCCGAGGACACCATCGTCAACGTCTTCTCGATCACCAAGACGATGACCGCGCTGAGCGCGCTGCTGCTCGTCGATCGCGGACTGTTGGACCTGAACGAGAAGGTCGCGCACTACTGGCCCGAGTTCGGCGCGAACGGCAAGGCGGGCATCGAGATCCGGCACCTGCTCTCGCACACCTCCGGGGTGTCCGGCTGGGAGCGACCGATCGAGCTCGAGGACATCTACGACCACGAGGCCGCCAGCGCGCGGCTCGCCACGCAGGCCCCGTGGTGGGAGCCCGGCACCGCGTCGGGATACCACGCACTCAACTACGGGCATCTCGTCGGCGAGGTGATCCGGCGGGTCGACGGCCGAACGCTGGGCCGCTTCTTCACCGACGAGCTGGCGCAGCCCCTGAACGCCGACTTCCACATCGGTACCGGCCCGGAGCATTTCGGCCGGATCGCCCCGCTGGTGCCGCCGCCCGCGCTCGAGTTCGACATGGCCACCCTCGACCAGGACAGCATTCTCGTCAAGACGCTCACCTGCCCCTTGCTCGACTACGAGCGCACTTCGGACGCGGCATGGCGGCAGGCGGAGATCGGGGCCGCCAACGGGCACGGCAACGCGCGGTCCATCGCCCGGCTGCAGTCGATCGTCTCCGGTGGCGGCGTGTTGGACGGCAAGACCTGGCTGTCACCGGACACCGTCGAGGCGATCTTCCGTGAGCAGGCGGACGGCCTGGACCTGGGGATCATGACGCCGCTGCGGTTCGGGATCGGATACGGGCTGCCGCACGCACAGACCGTGCCCATCGTGCCCGATGGCAAGGTGTGCTGGTGGGCGGGTCTCGGCGGGTCGTTCGTCGTCAACGACCTCGACCGAGGAGTCACCTTCGCGTACGCGATGAACAAGATGGCGCCCGGGATCATCGGATCCGACCGCGCCGACGCCTACCTGCACGCCACCAACGAGGCCGTTCGATCGGCACGAAACGAGGTCTCCCTGTGAAAGCCCTACAGCTCACCGACCCGGGTGTCATCGAGATCCGGGACGTCCCCGTGCCGGAGATCGGTCCGTCCGACCTGTTGATCCGCGTCGGCGCGGCCGGCATCTGCCACTCCGACCTGCATCTGCTGCACTTCCCGGTCAAGATGCGGGAGGAACCGCTCACCATCGGGCACGAAATCGCCGGCACCATCGAGGCCGTCGGCGGCGCGGTCGACGGTCGGCAGGTCGGCGAGCGCGGGATCGTCTACCTGTGCTGGTCGTGCGGCGTCTGCCGGGAGTGCGTCAGCGGCAACGAGAACGTCTGCCTGGCCGCGGGCCGGACCGCCATGCCGCCGTGCCCCGGTCTCGGCCCGGACGGCGGCATGGCCGAGTACGTCCGGATCCCGGCCCGCTCGTTCGTCCCCATCGGCGACCTGGACTTCCTCCAGGCGGCCCCGATGGCCGATGCCGCGCTGACCAGCTACCACGCCATCCGAGGCGCCAAGGAGCACCTGCGTCCCGGCTCGACGGCCGTGGTGATCGGCGTCGGCGGGCTCGGGCACGTCGCCGTGCAGATCCTGCGCGCGCTCAGCGCGACCCGGATCGTCGCGGTGGACATCGGCCAGGACCAACTGGACCTGGCGAAGCGCTGCGGCGCCGACGTCACCCTCGAATCCGGCCCGGACACCGCACGCCAGATCCTCGAGCTGACCGGCGGCCGCGGCGCGGAGGCGGTGTTCGACTTCGTCGGCGTCGACCCCACCGCCAAGATGGCGGTCGAGTCCGTGGCACCCAACGGCGCGTACCGGATGGTCGGGCTCGGCGGCGGCGTCCCCGGCGTGACGGCCGACCCGGCGGGTGGACCCGGCTGGCCGTGGGGCGCCTCGGTCCGGAAGTCTTACGGCGGCACCCGAAGTGACCTCGTCGACTCCATCGCGCTGGCCCAGGCCGGGCGGCTCACCGTCGAGGTGGACCGATTCGACCTCGACGACGCCCGAGCGGCGTTCGACCGCCTCGAAGCGGGCAAGATCCGCGGACGAGCGGTGCTGGTTCCGTGACCGGGTACGACACGATCCGAAAGGACATGCAGTGACGAAGTCTGTTGACCCCCAGGCCTACATCGCCTCCGTGATGGCCGGACTGACGGGCCCGGGCGGCCGCTTCGAGCTGGGCGTCGAGAGCGTGCTCGGGGCCGAGATCCCAGTCATGAAGAACCGTGACCGGGCGCTCGGCGACGTCCTGAGGGCCTCGCTCGCCTACGGTGACCGGGACTACCTGGTCACCGAGGATCGCCGGATGAGCTACGCGGAACACGGGGCCGCCGCGGCCGCGCTCGCGAACGCGCTGCGTGAGCGGTACGGCGTCGGCAAGGGCGACCGCATCGGCATCCTGGCCGCCAACACCCCCGAGTGGCTCGTCGCCTTCTGGGCGGCGCAGTCGCTCGGCGCGATCGCCGTCGGCTTCAACGCCTGGTGGGCGCCGCGTGAGGTCGAGTACGGCATCGACCACACCAAGCCCACCGTCGTGGTCGCCGACGCCAAGCGCGCCGCGCTGCTCGGCGAGCTCGGCGCCGACGTCCCCGAGCTCACCATGGAGGAGGACGTCCCGCGTCTGATCGCCGAGTTCGCCGGCTCCGACCTGCCGCACACCGACGTGGACGAGGACGATCCGGCGCTGATCCTCTACACCAGCGGGACCAGCGGCCGACCCAAGGGTGCCGTGCACTCGCACCGAAATGTGCTCGCGACCATCGACTACCACCGGTTCAGCGATGCGCTCGCCGCCGCGTTCACCGGCGGCGACCCCAACTCGGATGCCCCGAGCGACCGGCGGTACCTGCTCACCTCGCCGCTGTTCCACATCGCCAGCCTGCACAACCTGGCCGTCCCCCGGCTGGCCACGGGCGGCGCGGTGGTGATCTACCAGGGCTCGTTCGACGTGGACCGCATGCTCCGGCTGGTCGAACGCGAGCGGGTGACCAACTGGGCCGCCGTCCCCACGATGGCGAATCGTCTGCTCGAGCACGAGGATCTGTCGCGATACGACCTCTCCTCGGTCACCGCGTTCGCGTTGTCGGCGGCGCCATCGTCCGCGGCGTTCCAGGACCGCCTGCGCGAGAAGGTGCCGTTCGCGCGCAACTCCCTCGTCGACAGCTACGGCCAGACCGAGAGTGCCACCGCGATCTCCGTCGCCACTCCCCTCGATCTCGCGGCCTTCCCCGGCACGCTCGGCCGGCCCATCATCGGCGTTGCCGTTGAGGTCCGGGATCCGTTCGGGGAGAAGGTGTCCGACGGGGTGGAGGGCGAGATCTGCGCGCGCAGCCCCTACGTGATGCTCGGCTACTGGGACAATGCCGAAGCCACCGCCGCGGCGATCACCGAGGACCGCTGGCTCCGCACCGGCGACTTCGGTGTGCTCGAGAACGGCATGGTCCGGCTCACCGGGCGACGGTCGGACCTGATCCTGCGCGGCGGCGAGAACGTGTACCCGATGGAGATCGAGCAGTGCCTGGACGAGCACCCCGAGGTCCTCGAGTGCGTGGTGCTCGGCGTGGACCACCCCGACCTCGGTCAGGAGGTGGCCGCGGTGGTCGTCGCGCGGTCGGAGGGCGCGGTCACGGAGGAGGAGCTGCGGGCCTTCGCCGGTGAACGACTCGCCTACTTCAAGGTCCCGGCCCGGTGGCGGATCACCACGGTTCCGTTGCCGCGCAACGCGACCGGCAAGACGATGCGCACCCAGGTGGTCGCCTGATGGCCCCCCGGTCGGCAACCGACGTTCCAGAATGGAGTGATCTGCGATGAGCTACGACGTGATCATCAAGAACGGCCGGTGGTTCGACGGCACCGGCGCACGGTCCGAGACCCGGAATCTCGGCATCCGTGACGGGCGGGTGGCCGCCGTGTCGGTCGAGGCACTCGACGAGTCGGACTGCCCGCAGGTGGTCGACGCCGCCGGGAAGTGGGTCATCCCGGGCATGGTCGACATCCACACCCACTACGACGTCGAGGTCATCCTGAGTCCGGGGCTCGAGGAGTCGGTGCGGCACGGTGTCACCTCGATCTTCCTGGGGTCGTGCTCGCTGTCGGCGGTCCATGCCGACCCTTCCGACGCGGGCGACCTGTTCGGTCGGGTCGAGGCCATTCCGCGCAAATTCGTGGTCGACACGCTCACCGAGTCCCAGACGTGGACCTCGGCGCACGAGTACGTCGAGGCGATCGAGGCGCTGCCACTGGGCCCGAACGTGGCTTCCTTCATCGGCCATTCGGACATCCGGGCCGCGCAGATGGGCCTCGAGCGGGCGACCCGCAAGGACGTCAAGCCCACCCCGGCCGAACTCGACGCGATGGCGGCCAAACTCGAAGAGGCGCTCGACGCGGGCTTCATCGGCATGTCCTCGCAGGAACTGCTGTTCGACAAGCTCGACGGCGAGGTCTGCCGGTCCCGAACCCTGCCCTCGACGTACTCGACGCGGCAGGAACGTCGCCGGCTCAGTGGGATCCTGCGTCGCCGGGGCCGGGCATTGCAGGCAGGCCCGGACGTGGGCCGCCCGCAGTCCATGGTCGCGTTGGCGCTGAGCAGCGTCGGGCTCTTCCGCCGTCCGTTGAAGGTGAGCCTGCTCTCGGCCGCCGACGTCAAGGCGATACCGGCTGTGGCACACGTCTTCCCGGCGATGGCAAAGGCCGTCAACGGGATGCGCGGCGACTTCCGGTGGCAGCACCTTCCCGTGCCCTTCGAGGTGTACTCCGACGGCATCGATCTGCCGGTCTTCGAGGAGTTCGGATCCGGTGCCGCGGCGCTGGACCTGTCCAACCAGCTCGAGGCGCGGAGCGCGCTGCTGGCCGACGAGTCCTACCGCCGCCGCTTCCGCAAGGACTACGACAAGAAGTACGGGCCGCGGGTCTGGCACCGCGACTTCTTCGACGCCGAGATCGTCGAGTGCCCGGACGAATCGGTGATCGGCAAGACCTTCGGTCAGGTCGGGGTCGACCGGGGTGGGGTGCACCCGGTCGATGCGTTCCTCGACCTCGTCGTCGAGTACGGAACCAAGGTCAGGTGGCGCACCACGATCTCGAACCACCGGCCCGAGGTGCTCGACAAGTTCGCCTCCGATCCCGGTATCCAGCTGGGCTTCTCCGATGCGGGTGCGCACCTGCGCAACATGGCCTTCTACAACTTCGGGCTCCGCCTGCTGCGTCGCGTGCAGGACGCCGAGCGAGCGGGGAATCCGTTCATGTCGGTGGAGCAGGCAGTGCACCGGCTCACCGGCGAGCTCGCCGACTGGTACGACCTCGACGCCGGACACCTGCGTGAGGGTGACCGGGCCGACGTCGTGGTGATCGACCCGGCGCATCTCGACGCCTCGCTCGACGCCTACGCCGAATGCCCTGTCCCCGAGTACGACGGACTCTCCAGGATGGTGAACCGGAACGACGACGCGGTGGCCGCGGTGTTCGTCGGCGGCGAATGCGTCGTCCGGGACGGGGAACCGACACCCGTACTCGGCACACGGCGAACGGGACGGTTCCTGCGCGCCGGGGCACACACGACCCGGTGACCACCACCCTCGACGGAGTGGGACAACCACAGTGTGGGACAAACGAAGTGGAGACGATTCTGTGAGCGATGACAGGTTTTCCGGCCAAACCGCGGTCGTCACCGGTGCAGCATCCGGCATCGGCGAGGCCATCACCGCGCGGCTGCTGTCCGAGGGAGCGAACGTCGTCGGCATCGACCTTGCACGCGACGCACTCGACCGGATGGCGGACGAGTTCGGCCGGTCCTTCCTGCCTGCCCCCGCGGACGTGACCGTGGAGGCACAGGTAGCGGCCGCAATCGACACGGCCGCAGCGAAGTTCGGCCGGGTGGATCTCGCGTTCAACGTTGCGGGCGCAGCCCGGGTCGGAGCGATCGTCGACCTCGACGAGGCCGACTGGGACTTCACGGTCGACCTCGTGCAGAAGGGCGTGTTCCTGTGCACCAAGCACGCGGCGCGGCACATTCGCGCGTCCGGTCGGGGTGGCGCCATCGTCAACGTGTCGTCACTCAATGCCCTCATGCCCATGCCTGCCGGCAGCCCCTACTCGACGGGCAAGGCCGGGGTGGTGATGTTCAGCAAGACGGCGGCTGTCGAGTTGGCGCCCGACCGGATCCGCGTCAACACGGTGCTGCCCGGCCTGGTCGACACTCCGCTGGTGGCCCCGGTCATGGCCTACGAGCCGGCACGCGAGATGTTCCTCGAACGCATCCCGGCTGCGCGGCCGGCCACTCCCGAGGAGATCGCCGGGCCGTGCCTGTACTTGGCCAGCGACGACGCGAGCTACATCACCGGCGCGAGCCTGGTCGTGGACGGTGGATGGGAGCTGACCAACTACCCGGACCTGCGCAAGCTCGGGAGCTGAGACGTCACAGCGGCTGCGCGGCAGGTTCGGGCGTGGTCAGATTCTGCCCGCGCAGCCGCTGTGAGATCACCTGGGTGATGCCGTCGCCGCGCATGCTCACGCCGTAGAGGGCGTCCGCGACCTCCATCGTCGGTTTCTGGTGAGTGATGACGATCAGCTGCGACTTCTCGCGCAGCTGCTCGAACAGACCGATCAGGCGACGCAGATTGGTGTCGTCGAGCGCCGCCTCGACCTCGTCCATGACGTAGAACGGGGAGGGACGCGCGCGGAAGATCGCCACCAGCATCGCCACCGCGGTGAGCGACTTCTCGCCACCCGAGAGGAGCGAGAGGCGCTTGACCTTCTTGCCGGGCGGGCGGGCCTCGACCTCGATTCCGGTGGTCAGCATGTCACCGGGGTCGGTGAGCACGAGGCGGCCCTCGCCCCCGGGGAACAGCTTGCCGAACACCCCGACGAACTCGCGCTCGACGTCCGCGTAGGCCTCGGTGAACACCTGCAGGATGCGGGCGTCCACGTCCGCGACGACGCCGAGCAGGTCCTTGCGGGCGTTCTTGACGTCCTCGAGCTGGGTGGACAGGAAGTTGTACCGCTCCTCGAGGGCGGCGAACTCCTCGAGCGCGAGCGGGTTGACCTTGCCGAGCGTCGCGAGGTCCTTCTCGGCACGTTTAGCCCTGCGTTCCTGGGAGGCGCGGTCGTACGGCATCGGCGCCGGCGCGACCACCTGCTCCCCGCGCTCGCGGGCCTCTTCGTACTCGGCCATCTCCAGCGCGGAGGGCGGCAGCGGCACGTCCGGCCCGTACTCGGCGACCAGGTCGCCGAGGCCGATGCCGTGCTGCTCCGAGATGGTCGCCTCGAGCTGCTCGATGCGGGTCGCGGCCTGGGCCCGGGCCACCTCGTCGCGGTGCACGGCGTCGGTCAGCGCGGCGAGGGCGGCGGTGTACTGACGCACCCGCTCCTTGACCGCCTCGAGCTGCTGGGACCGTTCGGTCCGCTGGCGGGTCAGCTCGTCGCGGTGCGAGACCGCCGAGGCGACCACCGTCTCGAGATGCGCGGCGACGCGCTGTCCGGACTCGGCCACGGCCGCGG
>NZ_JBHZAH010000060.1:0-29607 GCF_042754225.1 Rhodococcus sp. NPDC059234 | reverse complement strand
GTGACGAACCAGCCGTTGCGCTATCCGAGCACCAATCCTTCGCCGTCGACGGAGACGTTCACCGGCACCGTGTCGCCGTCGTGAATCTCACCGGCCAGCAACAGCTTTGCCAGCTGGTCACCGATCGCCTGCTGCACCAGCCTGCGCAGCGGGCGCGCCCCGTACAACGGGTCGTAGCCACGCTTGGCCAGCCACGCCTTCGCCGGCTGCGAGACCTCCAGGGTCAGGCGCCGCGCGGCGAGCCGCTTGGCCAGCTGCCCGAGCTGGATGTCGACGATGGATTCGAGCTGCTCCTCGGAGAGCGGATCGAAGATCACCACGTCGTCGAGCCGGTTGATGAACTCCGGCTTGAACGCGTGCCGCACCGCCTCCATCACCTGCTCCTTGGTGCCGCCCGCACCGAGGTTGGAGGTCAGGATCAGGATGGTGTTGCGGAAGTCCACCGTCCGGCCCTGACCGTCGGTCAGTCGCCCCTCGTCGAGGACGGCCAGCAGGATGTCGAACACGTCGGGGTGCGCCTTCTCCACCTCGTCGAACAGCACCACCGTGTACGGACGCCTGCGCACCGCCTCGGTGAGCTGCCCGCCGGCCTCGTAGCCGACGTAGCCGGGAGGCGCACCGACGAGCCGGGCCACCGAGTGCTTCTCGCCGTACTCGGACATGTCGATCCGGACCATTGCCCGTTCATCGTCGAACAGGAAGTCCGCCAACGCCTTCGCGAGCTCCGTCTTGCCGACGCCGGTCGGTCCGAGGAACAGGAACGAGCCGGTCGGCCGGTTCGGATCCGCCACGCCCGCACGGGCCCGGCGCACCGCGTCGGAGACGGCCCGCACGGCCTCGGACTGCCCGACCACCCGCTTGCCGAGCTCGGACTCCATCCGCAACAGCTTGGCGCTCTCGCCCTCCATCATCCGGCCGGCCGGGATGCCGGTCCACGCCGACACCACGTCCGCGACGTCGTCGGGCCCGACCTCCTCCTTGAGCATCACGTCACCGTCACTGGCTCCGCCGGACGCCTCGACCGCCGCGGCGAGGCGCTTCTCGAGCTCGGGGATCCGCCCGTACCGCAGCTCGGCGGCCTTGCCCAGGTCCCCGTCGCGTTCGGCCCGATCCGATTCGCCGCGAAGCGATTCCAACTGCTCCTTGATCTCGCGGACGGAGTCGATCGCCGACTTCTCGTTCTGCCAGCGCGTGCTGAGCTGGTTCAGCTTCTCCCGGTCGTCGGCGAGTTCCTGGCGCAGCTTCTCGAGCCGCGCCTTGGAGGCCTCGTCGGTCTCCTTAGCCAGCGCCATCTCCTCGATCTCGAGCCTGCGGACGGTGCGCTCGACCTCGTCGATTTCGACTGGGCGCGAATCGATCTCCATCCGCAGCCGAGAGGCAGCCTCGTCCACCAGGTCGATAGCCTTGTCCGGCAGGAACCTCGAGGTGATGTAGCGGTCGGACAGCGTCGCCGCCGCGACGAGCGCGGAGTCGGTGATCCGCACGCCGTGGTGCACCTCGTAGCGCTCCTTGAGCCCGCGCAGGATTCCGACGGTGTCCTCGACGGACGGCTCACCGACCAGTACCTGCTGGAACCGGCGTTCGAGGGCCGCGTCCTTCTCGATGTACTTGCGGTACTCCTCGAGGGTGGTCGCCCCGACCAGTCGCAGTTCGCCGCGGGCCAGCATCGGCTTGATCATGTTGCCCGCGTCCATCGCCGACTCGCCGGTCGCGCCCGCGCCGACGATGGTGTGCAGCTCGTCGATGAAGGTAATGACCTGACCGGCCGAGTTCTTGATGTCGTCGAGGACGGCCTTGAGCCGCTCCTCGAACTCGCCGCGGTACTTCGCGCCTGCGACCATCGAGCCCAGATCGAGGGAGACGACGGTCTTGCCGCGCAACGACTCCGGGACGTCGCCCGCCACGATGCGCTGGGCGAGCCCCTCGACGATGGCGGTCTTGCCGACGCCGGGCTCGCCGATGAGGACCGGGTTGTTCTTGGTACGGCGGCTGAGAACCTGTACGACGCGGCGGATCTCGGTGTCGCGGCCGATCACCGGGTCGAGCTTGCCAGCGCGGGCGGCCTCGGTGAGGTCGGTGCTGTACTTCTCGAGCGCCTGGTACGTCCCCTCCGGGTCCGGACTCGTCACCCGGGCGCTGCCCCGGACCGCGGTGAACGCGTCCCGCAGCGCCTGCGGCGTGGCACCGTGCCCGACAAGGAGTTTCGCGACGTCGGAGTCTCCCGACGCGAGCCCGACCAGCACGTGCTCGGTGGAGATGTACTCGTCGTCGAGCTCGGTGGCGAGCTGCTGCGCCGAGGTCAGCGCTGCCAGCGCCTCACGACCCAACTGTGGCGTGGTGGTGGCACCGGTGGCCTTCGGCAGACGGTCCACCATCGTCTGCGCCTCGCGGTGCACGACGGTCGGGTCGACGCCGACGGCCTTGAGCAGTGGCGCCGCGATGCCGTCGGTCTGGTCGAGCAGCGCCGCGAGCAGGTGCGCCGGACGGATGTCCGGGTTGCCGGCGGCGGATGCGGACTGCAGGGCGGCAGACATGGCCGCCTGAGTCTTGGTGGTCGGAGAGAACGAGTCCACTGGTCACCCCTTCGGAAGACATAGGTCGTCGTCTGCAAGCGCAGCGACGGGAGATGTCACTGCCGAGCCTAGGCATGGCCACTCGGCGTTGTCATCTGTCCCAACGCCCGAAAGATTGAGTCTGTTCCGCTCAAGTTTGAGAAGTTTGGGACAGATGTGGTGACGCTGGTCACAGCCGCGCGATAATCTTCTGACCGCAACGGCGAATACCGAAACACCGTGCGGAGAACTCGCGACTGCCGAGGTGGCCTGCCATGACTGAAGGACCGGGTGCCGGCGGTTCCGCATCACTCGCGGGCTCTCAACGCGTGCTCGCGCTGCTCCTATCAATGGCGATGTTCGTGCTCGTCGTGGACACGTCGCTGATGAACGTGTCCATCTCGTCGGTGGTTCGCGATCTCGACACGACTGTCAGCGGCGTCCAGGCGGCGATTGCGCTCGAGGCGCTGGTGTCGGCGGCATTCATCCTGATCGGCAGCAAGGTCGGCGACCTCATCGGGCGTAAGCGCGCCTACGTGTTGGGTCTGCTCGGCTACGCCGCCGGCGCGGCGGCAATGACGCTGGCACAGAGCCTGACCGCGATCATCGTCTTCTGGGCGGTGTTGGGTGGCATCGGCGCCTCACTCCTGTTGCCCGCGATGCAGTCCCTCGTGCACGGGAACTTCGTGGGCGACGCCCAGAAGAAGGTCTACGCCCTGATCGGGGCGGCCGCCGCCATCGCTGCTGCCGTCGGGCCGCTGCTCGGAGGCTTCATCACCACCTACCTGTCGTGGCGCATCGCGTTCCTGCTCGAGGTGGTGGTGATCGCGATCGTGCTCTCCGGGATCTCCCTCGTCCGCGACGTGCCCTACACGGGACCTCGCGGAATCGACGCGGTGGGCGCGGCGCTCTCGGTTGTGGGCATGGGCGGCATCGTGCTGGGAATCCTGGTGTGGCAGGAGGGGGGCGAAGCCGTTGCCGCACTCCTGGTCGGTGGCGCCGTCGCCCTGGCCGGGCTGGCGTACTGGCTCGTGCGACGCAAGCGGCGCGGCGAGCCGACACTGTTGGACCCGGACCTGTTCCGATCCAAGGTCTTCAGGCTGGGGGTCTCCCAGCAGACGCTCCAGCAGATCGCCCTGGGCGGCACCATGATCGCGCTGCCGATCTACCTGCAGATGGTGCTCGAGTACAACGCGATGCAGGCGGGCCTGTCCCTCGCACCCCTGTCGCTGAGCATGTTCGTCGTTGCGATTCTCGCGGGGAAGAAGGCCGGCGATCGACGCCCGAGCAGCATCGTCCTGTGGGGTTTCGGGCTGGTCACCGTCGGGATCGTGGCTCTGATCCCCCTCGTCCCCCGGGCCGAATTCGGGTGGGCGTTGCTGGCTCCCCTGGTCGTCGCGGGTTCGGGGCTGGGGTTGCTGGTGTCGCAGCTGAACAACTACACGCTCGCGCCGATCTCGGAGGAGCGGGTCAGCGAGGCCGCAGGCACCAACTCCGCGGCCGGGTCGTTCGGACTGTCGTTCGGCCTGGCATTCGCCGGGGCCATCATGCTGGCGACGCTGTCGATCACGTTCACGTCGATGGCGCAGTCGAGTTCCGTACTTCCGCCCACCGAACAGCAGCAGGTGGCGCAGGTGCTCCAGGACAACGCGGAGGTCATGAGCAATACCGAGCTCGACGCGTTGCTCGCGGGCCAACCCCCGCACATCCGTGACGAGATCCTCCGGATCAACACCGAGGCGCGCCCCGTCGCCCTGCAGGTTGCGCTGCTCGTCCCGGCTCTGGCGGGTCTGCTCGGTGTGCTCAACTCGTTCCGCATGCGGCGCACCGCGGAGCCACTACCGGCCGCCTCGAGCAACGGACCGGACCCCGACTGACGCCCCGAGACCCACGAGCACTCACCACCGGGCTGTTCCGATGCCCGCTACATTCGATGTCGTGACCATGCCGCCGCAGCCCCGTCGCCGCCGTGCCCTCGTCTGGGTGACGGCCGCGGTGGCGGCGGTGGCAGTGGTTGCGACCGGCGTGCTGTGGCTGGCCCCGAGCAGGTATCTGCCCTGGGACACCGCCGACTTCCCGACCGTGAACCGAAGCGAACTGTCAGGGCCGCAGGCACGAATCGTCGATCTCCTCGACGCCGAGCATCGCGCTCAACGCCCCGGCACCTTCTACTCCGAGGGCTCCGAGGAACCGTGGTGCGCCGACTTCGTCAGCTGGATCATGCGGGAGGCCGATCTGCCGCTGTCGAACCCGAACTCCGGGCACTGGCGGATCCCCGGCGTGTACACGCTGCGGGAGTACTACGCCTCGCAGGGGCGGTTCGAGAAGGCGGGCGGGGGCTACCGTCCCGTCGTCGGCGACGTCGTGCTCTACGACAACAGCAGCTGGGTGGGCCAGCACACCAATATCGTCGTGGCGGTCGACCGGAACACGGCCACGACAGTGGGCGGCAACGAGTTCGGCCGGATCCGGGTGCACGACCTGGACTGGACATCGGACTCGGCCGTGGTCGGATTCGGCAGGCTCGACGCCTGATCGCCGGTCAGCCGACGGCCGCCCGGTAGACCTCGAGCCGCTCCACCAACTCCTGCGGGCGTGCCAGCGCGGGCAGGTGTCCACCGTCCATCTCGTCGGGTGTGATGCCGAGTCGCTCGCGCACCATCCGACGCTGGAAGTCGGCGGGCAGGAAGCGGTCGCCCCGGCACAGCAGAAATCGGGTCGGAACGTCCGGCCAGGCAGGCATCGGCAGTCGCCGCTCGAACGGGGTGTCGGACTGCCTGCGCGCACCGTCCGCCAGCGCCGCGGTCAGCACGTCCGGCGGCAGGTCGTGCAGAAACGTTGTCACCGGATCGAACTCGGCATCGGGGTCGCGGCCCTCCCGTTCGTCCAGCTCGCGACGCGCCGCCACCTGACCGGTGTTCGACCACCAGTCCCCCGGCGACTCCCCCTCGGCCGGGACCATCGCCGCCACCAGGACCACCAGCCGAACCGGAACCCGCGCGCACACCAGCGGGACAAGAAAACCCGCCATCGACTGCGCCACGAGGATCAGGTCCGCCCGATCGCCGACGGCGTCCAGCGCGACGCCCGCGTAGTCGACCAGGCCTGCCGCGTCGTCGTCGCACGGCAGGTCCGGTGCGACGACCTCGTGCCCGAGCGCGCGCAGCCCCGGAGCCACGAACTGCCAGTACGAGGAGTCCGAGCCGGCACCGTGGAGCAGCAGGTAGGTCGCCATGCCGCGACGCTACGCCGGATCCTCGGGGAAGGCCGCGGTGTCGGCGAGTCGGGACTCACACACGGTGGGCCCGACCCAGTCCGCTACGCGGAACCGAACGGACCGCCCAGTACGCCCCGTTGCGGCAGCGTCCACATGATGAGACCGGGTCCACTCCCTTCTACTCCGCAGGCCAGCTTTGGCCGGTCTCGAACCCCGAGCCTGAGAAGAACGTCGCGGACAACACCTGCGGCGTGGTAGGAGGTAGGTGCCACTACAACCACCCCGTGGCTCAGATGAGACGCGAACACAGAACGCGCCTAGCCGATATCGGAGCAATGAAAAAAATATGAGCGTGGAACAACCAACCATCATCTACACGCTGACCGATGAAGCGCCGATGCTCGCCACGCATGCCTTCCTGCCAGTGATCGAGACCTTCGCCGAGGCAGCCGGGATCAACGTCGAGACCTGCGACATCTCCGTCGCCGCCCGCATCCTCGCCGAGTTCGGCGACCACCTGACCGAAGCACAACGAGTACCGGACAACCTGGCCGAACTGGGCCGGCTCACGCAGCTGCCCGACACGAACATCATCAAGCTGCCGAACATCAGTGCCTCGGTCCCGCAGCTGCTCGCGGCCATCAAGGAACTCCAAGCGCACGGCTACGGCATCCCGGACTACCCCGAGAACCCGAAGTCGGACGAGGAAACCGCGATCAAGGACCGGTACACCAAGTGCCTGGGCAGCGCGGTGAACCCCGTCCTTCGCGAGGGCAACTCGGACCGGCGCGCCCCCAGGGCGGTCAAGGAGTACGCCCGCAAGCATCCGCACAGCATGGGCGAATGGTCGCCGGCCTCGCGCACGCACGTCGCCCACATGCGGCACGGCGACTTCTACAACGGCGAGAAGTCGATGACCGTCGACGGCGACCGCGACGTCAAGATGGAGCTGCTGACCACCAGCGGCAAGACCATCGTCCTCAAGCCGAAGGTGTCACTGACCGACGGCGACGTGATCGACAGCATGTTCATGAGCAAGAAGGCGCTCGTCGAGTTCTACGAGGAGCAGATGGAGGACGCCCGCAAGACGGGCATGATGTTCTCCCTGCACGTCAAGGCCACGATGATGCGGGTGTCGCACCCGATCGTCTTCGGGCACGCCGTGAAGGTCTTCTACAAGGATGCGTTCGCCAAGCACGGCGAACTGTTCGACGAGCTGGGCGTGAACGTCAACAACGGGCTCTCCGACCTCTACGCGAAGATCGAGTCGCTCCCCGCATCCAAGCGCGAGGAGATCGTCGACGACCTGCACAGGTGCCACGAGAACCGGCCCGAGCTGGCGATGGTGGACTCGGCGCGCGGCATCTCGAACTTCCACTCCCCCAGCGACGTCATCGTCGACGCGTCCATGCCCGCGATGATCCGCGCCGGCGGCAAGATGTACGGCGCCGACGGTCGGCAGAAGGACACCAAGGCGGTGAGCCCCGAGTCGACGTTCTTCCGGATCTACCAGGAGATGATCAACTTCTGCAAGACCAACGGCGCGTTCGACCCCACCACCATGGGCACCGTGCCGAACGTCGGCCTGATGGCGCAGAAGGCGGAGGAGTACGGCTCGCACGACAAGACGTTCGAGGTCCCCGAGGCCGGCGTCGCCAACATCACCGATCTCGCCACCGGAGAGGTTCTGCTCACCCAGAACGTCGAGGAGGGCGACATCTGGCGCCTGTGCATCGTCAAGGACGAACCCATCCGTGACTGGGTGAAGCTCGCCGTCACCCGCGCCCGCAACTCCGGCATGCCGGTCGTGTTCTGGCTCGACCCCTACCGTCCGCACGAGAACGAGCTGATCGCGAAGGTGAAGACGTACCTGTCCGATCACGACACCGAGGGCCTCGACATCCAGATCATGTCGCAGGTGCGCGCGATCAGGTACACGATGGAGCGGCTCATCCGCGGGCTCGACACCATCTCGGCCACCGGCAACATCCTGCGCGACTACCTCACGGACCTGTTCCCGATCCTGGAACTGGGTACGAGCGCGAAGATGCTCTCCATCGTGCCGCTGATGGCCGGTGGCGGCTTGTACGAGACCGGTGCCGGCGGTTCCGCTCCCAAGCACGTCAAGCAGCTGCTGGAGGAGAACCACCTGCGCTGGGACTCGCTCGGCGAGTTCCTCGCACTTGCCGTCAGCCTCGAGGACCTCGGCAACAAGACCGGCAACAAGAAGGCGACCGTCCTGGCCAAGACCCTCGACGCCGCGACCGGCAAGTTGCTCGAGAACGACAAGGGCCCGTCCCGCACCACCGGCGAGCTGGACAACCGCGGCAGCCAGTTCTACCTGGCCATGTACTGGGCCGAGGAGCTCGCCGCGCAGACCGAGGACGAGGAGCTGCGCGCGCACTTCGTTCCGCTCGCGGAAGCGCTCACGAAGAACCGGGACGCGATCGTCGGTGAGCTCAACGACGCGCAGGGCAGCCCGGTCGACATCGGCGGCTACTACGCGCCGGACGCCGACCTGACCACCGCGGTCATGCGCCCGAGCGCGACGTTCAACGACACCTTGGCGGCTGCGCGCGGCTGACCCGTACGTGCTCGACGAGCAAGGCCCGCACCCCGTCCAGGCGGTTGCGGGCCTTGCTCGTCGGCACTGATCGGGTTCGGCGGCCCGGCTCCCGGCGCGTCCGGCTCGTGCGCGGTCTCCGGGTGCGGGGACCGCGCACGGTCGCGGAGCAGCTACACCGAGCGCGCGGCACCCTCCCAGTACCGCGCCCGCAGGGCCTTCTTGTCCAGCTTGCCGAGCGGGGTCAGCGGCAGGGTGTCGACGAAGTCGACGGTCTTCGGCGCGTGCACGGCGCCCTTGGCCTCCTTGACCAACGCGGACAGGTCCGCCGCCTCGACGGTCTGCCCGTCGCGCAGCACGACGCAGGCCTTGACGGCCTCGCCCCACTTCTCGTCGGGCACCCCGACCACCGCGACCGACGCGACTGCCGGGTGCGCGGAGATGACGTCCTCGATCTCCCGCGGGAAGACGTTGAACCCGCCGGTGACGATCATGTCCTTCTTGCGGTCGACGATGAACAGGAAGCCGTCCTTGTCCGCCCGGGCGATGTCGCCGGTGTGCAGCCAGCCGCCGCGCAGCGCCTCCGCCGTCTCCTCCGGCTTGTTCCAGTACTCCTTCATCACCAGCGGGCCGCGCACGCAGATCTCGCCGAGCTCGCCGCGGGGAACCTCGTTCAGGTCGTCGTCGAGGAGCTTGACGTTGAGCCACGGCACCGGACGCCCGCACGACGCGAGCCGCTCCAGGTCCTTCGGGTCGTGCTCCTCCTTGCGCAGCACCGAAATCGTCATGCCGCACTCGGACTGGCCGAAGTACTGGAAGAAGATCGGGCCGAGCCTGTCGATGCCCTCCGCCAGTCGCGTCGGCGACATCGCGGCGGCGCCGTAGAACAGCGTCTCGAGGCTCGACACGTCGCGGGTCGCGAGGTCGGGGTGGTCGAGCAGCATGTAGATCATCGTCGGCACCAGCATGGTGGAGGTGATCTTGTACTTCTCGATCGCCTCGAGCACCGCCGCCGGCTCGAATGCCGGGAGCACCACCAGGGAACCGCCACGCAGCAGGGTCGGCACGAAGAACGCCATGCCGGCGTGCGAGAGCGGCGTGCAGGCGAGGAAGCGCATCTCGTCGGGGAACTGCCACTCCGCCGCCTGGATCTGCGGCAGCGTGACCCCGGACGCGAAGGTGTTCACGACCCCCTTCGGCTTGCCGGTGGTGCCGCCGGTGTAGACCATGCTCGACGCGTCGTCGCCGTCGACGTCGGCCGCGACCAGCCGTGCGGGCTCGAATCCCTCTGCCAGGGCGAGGATGTCGATGCCGACCTCGGACGGGCCGAGGGAGAAGAAGTTCTTCAGCGTCGGGACGGCGGCCTTGAGCTCGGCGGCGCGCGCCTCGAAGGCGGTCGGGTCGAAGATCAGCGTCTCGATCTCGGCGTCGCCGAGGATGTACGAGTGGTCGTCGACCGACCCCATCGGCGCGAGTGCCGTGTTGCGGCAGCCGAGGATCATCTGCGAGCCGACGCTGATGAGCACCTCGGGCCGGTTCTTCGACAGCATCGCCACCGTCGACCCCTTGCCGATGCCCTGCGAGGCGAGCGCCTGCAGGAAGCTGCTGATCTGGTCGCGCATCTGGCCGCCGGTGAGCACGACGTCGCCGAGATAGAGCGCGGGGCGGTCGGCGTTGCGGTCGAGCGCGGTGATCAGCAGGTCCGCCAGGAACTGCGGGCGGTGCAGGTCGGCGAGCTCGTCCGTGGTCATGTGTTCTCCGCTCTCAATTCGATCAAGGCCGTGGGCCTCGCGTGGGCTGCCTCACACACTAGATCGAAAACTGACACATGTTCTAGTGGCAATTTCGTTCGCGCAGCCAGACTCCATTTCCCGACTAGGCTCTGCTCTCATGCAGACCGAGGACGACCAGCAGCAGGACCTGTGGACCGCGACCGTGGTCCAGCACCATCGGCTGCGCCAGGACCTGGCCGTGGTCCGGCTCGAGGGCGAGTTCGTGCCGTTCACCGCCGGCCAGTCCGTCGCGGTGACCGTGCCGCAGAATCCCCACGTCAGTCGCAGGTACTCCCCGGCCCTGCCGCCGTCCCTCGACGGCAAGCTGGAATTCCACGTCCGCACGGTGCCCGCCGGCTGGATCAGCGGCGCGATCGTCGCCGACACCGCCGTCGGCGACCGATGGCAGATCGACGCCCCGACCGGGCGCCTGTCGGTCGATCCGGCTGCCCGCGAGGTGGTGATGATCGCGGGCGGAACGGGGTTGGCGCCGCTGCGCGCGCTGGTACTCGCCCTCGCGCAGCGGCAGGACCCGCCGCGGGTGTACCTGTTCGTCGGCGGTCGCACCCCCCGCGACCTCTACGCCTCGGACATGCTGTGGATCCTCGATCAGCAGTTGGACTGGCTGACGGTCATCCCGGTCGTCGAGGAGGTCACCGACCCCGACCGGGCCGACGAGTGGCACGAACGCACCCGCGTCGACGTCGGATTCGGCGACGACTTCCTCATCCAGGGCACGCTTGCCGACGTGGTCACCTCGTACGGCGCGTACAAGAACCACCAGGTGCTCGTGGTCGGGTCACCCGCGATGGTGCGGGCGACCGTCCGCGCCCTGGTCGACACCGGCACCCCGGCGGGAGCCATCCAGGTCGGCTGACCGGCCCGACCTGCGCGCTAGACGATCGATCCGTCCAGCGCGCAGAAGCTGTGGCACACCCGGTCCCGAACGATGATCTCCGGGCATTCCGGGTCGAACCACCGGTCGACGTGGGCCCAGTGGACGGGGTGCGAAAGGTACTGCCCCGTCAGCCCGTCGAGTTCCGTGAACTCCTGTTCCCACACGTGGGTCCACTGCGAGGCCCCCTCCGCACGCAGCACCCGGCCGAGTTGCCAGGCGCGCATCGTGGGAACGTAGCGCGGCATCCGCAGCAGGTCTGCCTCGAACCGGTCGACGACGGCGGCCGAGGCGTCGGGACTCACCCGCAGCAACAGCGTCCGATACACGCCGCCGACGGCCGCCGATCCGGTGGCGCCCGGGGCCTCCCCGCGGTACTCGACACCGTCCACGTGCTCGACGACCGCGGGATCGAGCGCGTCACCGACGACCGATTCCACCGCACGCCACTGCCGGTCGTCGTCGAACTGCAGATGCGCGATCACGTCGCCGCCGTTGCGCGCGCCCTCGAGCGTCGGGGCGACCAGGAATCGGTGTGCGCCGACATCCGCGGCGGCCTCCCGCACACCCTCGGTCAGCCGCGCCCGGGCCTCGTCGCCTGCGCCGTCCCGGAAGTGAATCAGCTTGGTGACCTTATACATCGGACAACCCGTCGACGTCCTCGGCCGCGGAGGCCATCGAGCGGGAGCGCTCGACGACCAGCTGGTCCACCTGCGTCCACCACTGCCCCAGCCCGGGGTCCGGTCTGCCGCGCCAGGTCATCCGCCACCAGGCGTCGACGTCGTCGAGCGACCAGGTGACGGTGATCGTGTTCGATTCGTCGTCGAACCAGATCGGCGGGCTGACCAGCATGTGCTCGAGCGTCATGCCGCGTTCGCGCGCGCCCGGCGCGTACTCGGCGAGGTAGGCGTCGACGAAGTCCCGGGCGCGTCCCGGCCGGGTGACCACTCGGTCGATCACGTACACCTTCCCGTCGGCCATGTCGGTCAGCGCCGGGTGCTGCCGGCGTCCACCGGGAGGGCGACCGCGGTGATGTAACGGGCCTCGTCGGACGCCAGGAACAGCGCGGCATTCGCGACGTCCACCGGTTCGACCCAGGGCACGTCGAGCATGTTCATCGACACCGCGGACTCCGCGAACTCCTCCCGTGTCGGCGGGCGGTCGAGGTCGGGCCGGAACTTCGATCGCACCATGTCGTTCTGGATCATGGTGGTGTCCACGTTGGTCGGATGCACCGTGTTGACACGAATACCGTTCGGCGCCAGTTCCTTTGCCATCGACCGCATCAACCCGACGACGCCGTGCTTCGCCGCCGTGTAGTGCGCGACGCCGACCAGCCCGCGCAGCCCGGCGATCGAACTGGTCAGGATCATCGACCCGCCGCCGCGGGCGATGAGGTGCGGCGCGGACACCGCGCAGGTCTGCCACACGCCGGTGAGGTTGACGTCGAGCATGGTGTTCCACGTCTGCTCGTCGAGGTCGAGCGCGGGAGCCGAGGAGGTGATCCCCGCGGTGGCGCACACGATGTCGAGACCGCCGAACTGCGCGACGCCCTCGTCCACCGCCGCCGCCAGCGACGCGCGGTCGCGCACATCCACCTCGAATGCCGCTATCCGCCGACCGGTTTCACGCACCAGACGCTCGGTCTCGGCGAGGTCCTCCCTGGTCGCCGGCGGGATGATCACCGTCTCGAGCGGGCCGCACACGTCGACCGCGATGACGTCGGCACCCTCCTGCGCGAAGCGCAGCGCCTGCGCTCGCCCGATGCCTCGGGCCGCACCGGTGACCAGCGCGACCTTGCCTGCTACCCGTGCACTCATGCTCACACCTTCTCCGTCAGGCCGGCGTCGACCACCAGCTGGGTTCCGGTGATGTACCGGGCGTCGTCGGAGACCAGGAACAGCAGTGCGTTGCTCACGTCCTCCGACTCGACCCACGGCACCGGGAGCAGGTGGTTGCGTGAGAGCACCTCCATCACGTCCTCGGCGGTGGGATTCTCGAGGTCGGGTCGCAGCCGGGCGAAGGTCGCCGGGTTCAGCGTCATCTTGGTGCCGACCGCACCCGGAAGCAGGGCGTTGACGCGAATCGAGCGCGGCCCCAACTCGTTTGCCAGGGTCCGCATCAACCCGATCACCGCGTGCTTGCTGGCCGAGTAGTGCGCCGCGCCCGCGACCGCCTTGACGCCGGCGGTGGAGCTGACGATCACCACGGACCCGCCGTCCGCACCGATCGCCGGTACCGCGGCCTTGATCGTGTGCCAGGCCCCGGTGAGGTTCACGTCCAGCGAACGCTGCCACACGGGCTCGTCGATGGTCCAGGCCGGGCCGGGGTTGTCGCAGATGCCCGCGTTCGCGACGACCACGTCGAGCCGGCCGAACTCACCGACGCCGCGATCCACACCTGCCTGCACGGCGGCGAGATCACGCACGTCCGCGCCCGCCGACACCGCGCGACGCCCGTGCTCGCCGACCAGGCGGCAGGTCTCGGCCATATCCGCCTCGGCGCCCGGCAGGTCCAGCACGATGATGTCGGCACCCTCGGCCGCCAGCCGGACACAGTGGGCGCGCCCCATCCCATTTCCGGCACCGGTCACGAGTGCGACCTTGCCCTGCATACGAGACATCGATGTCCCCTTCCACGTCTGCAGTGGACGCTAGGCGCGGCGCCGCGCTCCGACCACCAGCGCTCCCGCGCAGCGGGAGGTCCGGATGTCGCGGGGACGAACCTCCGCGAGCATGACCTGACCGCGACGGAAGTCGATGCGAAGTAGCGGTTCTCCGACCGGAGTGCATCGACACACTCACACCGAATCCCCGAAGGAGCCGAAGTGCACACCGCATTCATCCGCGTCAAGGTGAACCCGTCCGCAGCCGACCGCGCCGCCCGCGCCATGCGCGACCTGGTCGCCCCGACCCTGGCCGAACCCGGGTGCCACACCTACGAGTTCTACCGGGATCTCGACGACCCGTCGCTGTTCCACTGCTTCGAGCACTGGACGTCGCGTCAGGCACTCGACGACCACGGCAGCACCCCGCACGTGCAGTCCTTCCTCGCGGAGTTCGGCCCGGTCATCGAGCGGTGGGAGTCCAACCACACGTCCGCGCTCGGCTGACCGCACCGCCCGCATTTCCCGTCCACCGGGACACGCGATATCCGCACCGGCTGCCGCCCTGTGTGCTGAGGTGTGATGTGGCGCACGGTGCCGACATTCGTCGTCGTGCATCCAAAGAACCGTCATACCAACAGATATGGAGGCAATCGTGGGACTGGGCGCGAACAGAGTCGTGGTGGTGACCGGTGCGAGCCGAGGCGCGGGCAAGGGCATCGCGCTCGCACTGGGGGCGACCGGAGCGAAGGTGTACGTCACCGGCCGCACCCGGTCGGAGGGCGACTCGCCACTGCCCGGCACCGTGTACGCGACCGCGGAGGAGATCAACCGGCGCGGCGGCGTCGGTGTGCCCGTGATCGTCGACCACTCCGACGACGAGCAGGTGCGAGCCCTGTTCGACCAGGTCAAGCAGGAGGAGGGCCGACTCGACATCCTCGTGAACAACGCCCTGAACGTGCCGGACGGGCTCACCCTGAAGGGCCCGTTCTGGGAGAAGCCGCTGTCGCTGCAGGACGTGCTCGATGTCGGCATGCGCTCGACCTACGTCTCCAGCTACTTCGCCGGCCCCCTGCTGGCGGCGAACGGGGAGGGCCTCGTCGTCAACACCTCGTCGTTCGGCGGCGCCTGCTACATGCACGGGCCCGCCTACGGGGCGGGCAAGGCCGCCGTCGACAAGATGGCACACGACATGGCCGTCGACTTCCGGCCGCACAACGTCGCGGTCGTCTCGCTGTGGATGGGACTGCTCAAGACGGAACGCACCATGGCCGCCTTCGCGGCCGACCCCGCCGCCTACGACGGGCTGGCCGCGACCGCCGAGTCCCCCGAGTTCACCGGCCGGGTCATCGACGCACTCGCCCGCGACCCGGAGTTGATGAACCGGTCCGGACGGGTCCTGATCGGCGCCGAGGTGGGCGAGGAACTCGGCGTCGTCGACGTCGACGGCAATCGCCCACCGTCGCACCGCCCGTTCCTGGGGAACCCGCCGGTGTTCAGCGAGACAGTCGTCGACTGACGGGCGACGCGAGAACCGATCCACTGCACCCGGACCCACCGGCCGCGAGGCGGACGGGTCCGGGCGCAGTGGATCGACCCGTCAGTACGAGTAGAAGAGTCCGCGGTCGCGTCGCACCGCCTGCTCGCTCCGGTGACTGATCCGCCAGCCCTCGGCCGTGCGCCGGTACGCGACGGTGTAGTGGCCGGCGACATGGGCGTGCCGGGTCTCGGACTCGGACTGGGATCCGGAGCGGAACTCGAAATGCACCCGGGCCGAGGCGGTGTCGCCCTCCAGCGTGATCGACGGCGGACTGAGCAGGTGGATCCCCGTGGTGTGGGCGGTGAAGTCGGTGCAGAACCGGTGCAGCTCGGCACGTCCCCGGAGGACGATCTCGGGAGCGTCACCGACCGCCACCACCTCGAAAACCCCGTCCTCGCAGAACAGTTCCGACCACGCCCGCGCGTCACCGGAGTCCCAGGACGGCGCGTAGGCGCCCTCGAGCTGGAGGATGGCGAGGGTGTCCTCGACGGCACCGAGCCGTTCCTCGAACGACCCGGTGACCGGCACCGGCGGACTGGGAAACGTCTCCATGTGTGACTCCTCCTCGGTAGACGCGATGAATGGGGGTTCGTTGCTCAGCTCCGGTTCCGGAGTGAGACCCGAACCCCCATCCATCGCCGTAGGGCTACACGCGACCGAAGTACGCGTCCTTCAGCACGGCGAGGTCGTCGATGTCGCCCGCCTCGGCGTCCATCACGACCTTGCCGATGTCGAGCACGGTGACGTGGTCGGCGACGCTCATCGCGGCCTCGACCGCCTGCTCGACGAGCAGCACCGCCAGGCCCGCCTCCTTGAGCACCTGCACCCGCTCCATCACCTCGTTGACGATGACCGGGGCGAGACCGCCGGACGGCTCGTCGAGCAGCAGCAGCGACGGCTCGGCCATCAGTGCCTGCCCGATCGCCAGCATCTGCTGCTGCCCACCGGACATCGACCCGGCGAGCAGCCCGCGCTTCTCCCCCAGGATCGGGAACAGCTCGTAGATGCGCGCCACCTCGTCCTTCAACGCGGACCGGCGCATCTTGCGGACATATCCGCCGAGAACGAGGTTCTGCTCGACGGTCTGCCGGTGGAAGACCCGCTTGCCTTCCTGGACATACGCCATGCCGCGGCGCACCCGTTGGTGCGCAGGCACCTTCGAGACGTCCTTGCCGTCGAACTCGATCGACCCCGCGGAGACCTTGTTCAGCCCGGAGATCGCCCGCAGGGTGCTGGTCTTGCCCGCGCCGTTGCGACCGAGCAGAGCCGTCACCTTTCCGGGCCACACGTCGAGGGACACGTCCCAGACCACACGCAGGTCGCCGTACCCGGACTCCAGGTTCCGCACGCTCAGAAGGGGTTTCGCGGATGTAGAGCCGGAGACGGGCAATGCAGTCATGACTTCACCTCTTCGGAGAGGGCGGATTCTTCGTCGGCGATCGTGCGCGCGCCGCTCTCCTCGACGGTGACGCCGAGGTACTCACTGAGCACCCGTGGATCGTGCTCGATCTCGGCCGGGCTCCCGTCCGCGATGACGGTGCCCTGAGCGAGCACCACGATCCGGTCCGCGAGCTCGAGCACGAGCCGGAAGTTGTGCTCCACCAACACCACCGTGGCCCCGGCGTCACGCAGGCCGCGGATGATGTCCGCGAGCCGTTCCACCTCGTCCTCGTCCAGACCCGACGCCACCTCGTCGAGCAGCAGCACCCGCGGCTTCGCGACCACGGACCGGGCCACCTCGAGCAGCCTGCGCATGCCCAGGGGCAGCGCGGTGGCGGTCTCGTCGGCGAGGTGCGCCATGCCCACCATCTCAAGCGCCCGCTGCGCCTCGGCGAGGTCCGCCGCGCGAACCTTGCGGAACCGCGGCAGCCGCAGCACGGTCGAGAACATCGACGCCCGATCGGTGCTGTACCGACCGGAGGCGACCGCCTCGAGGACGGTGACGTGCTCCGGGATGTTCGGGGTCTGGAAGGTGCGGGCGACGCCGACCCGGGCGACTCGGTCCGGGGACAGTCCCTGAACCTCGGTGTCACCGATCAGGATTCGTCCGGAGTCCGGCTTGTAGAACCCGCAGATCATGTTCAGCGTGGTCGTCTTGCCGGAACCGTTCGGTCCGATCAGAGCGGTCACCTGCCCGGGCCGAGCACTCAACTGGACATTGCTCAGCGCCTGGTTGCCGCCGAACGCCTTGGAGATGCCGTCGACCACGAGGGGTTGCCCCTCCATCTGCTCCATCGGCGGCAGTTCCGCGTTCGCACCTGGTTCGACGGCGCGAGCACCGGACAGTCCGGCCGCTCGGTCGAGCTTGGCGAGGCCGGCCTTGCCCAGTTTGGCCAAGCCACCGCTGAGCAGCACACCGCCGACGATCAGGAACCCGCCGTAGAACACGAGCGCGTACTGCTGGAAGTCCGACGCCTGGTTGGGGCCGAACTGCATGATCGCCGCGCCGATCAGGGCGCCGTACACGCTGGCGGCACCACCGAGGATGCAGGCGGCGAGAACCGCTGTGGCGAAAGTGAATCCGAATGCCTCGGGTGAGACGAACATGTCGATGTTCGCGAACAGCGCTCCCGCCAGGCCGGCAGGAAAGGCACCGATCGCATAGCCCAGCAGCTTCATCCGGAACACCGAGACGCCCACGGACGACGCCAGCACCGGGCTCTGCTTGAGGGTGCGGAAGGCGATGCCGTGGCGGGACACGACGAGGTTGCGCATCACCGCGAACCACGAGATGGTCACCACGACGATCACCAGGTAGAACTCGTTGTTCGCAGGATCGAGGACGTGGCCGAACAGGGTGGCAGGCTCGATGCCGCTGAGCCCGTTCCGACCGCCGGTGGTGTCCCCGAAGATCGCGATGATGTCGGGGACGAGCAGCACCAGGAAGAACGAGGTCATGGCCAGCGACCAGCTGCCCAGACGCAGGCCGGGGATACCGGTGACGATGCCGACCGCCAACGCGACCAGACCGGACGCGACGAGCTGCACGACGATGTCCGTGTATCCCGCGATGGACATCAGTCCCGCGGTGTAGGCCCCGGCGGCGTACATCGCGGCCTGCCCGAGGGCGAGTTCGCCCGCGTACCCGAGGCTGAGGCTCAGGCCGCTGACCACCAGGGCCATGATGCACGCCAGCTGAACCTGCCGGGTCATCGCGAAGCCGAGACCGAGCGCCGGCAGCAGCAGGACGACAATGCCGAGGGCTAGCGGGTAGATCCAGCTCGGGACAGCTCTCAGTGAACGCCAGACTGTCATCTCACACCACCCGTTCCCGGACACGACCGAACAGTCCGGCCGGCCGGACCATGAGGATCACGATGAGAACCACGAACACCGCGATGTTGCTGTAGGCGCTGCCCAGTTCCAGCGCGGCGTAGGACTCGACGAGGCCGACGGTGAGGCCACCGACCAACGCACCGGGCAGGGAGCCGAAGCCACCGATGGCCAAGGCGACGAATCCCTTGATGGCCAGCGCGGAACCGAGTGTGGCCACCGCGAAAGTCTTGGGCCCCACGAACAGTCCCAGGAATCCGGCGAGGGCACCGGACGCGGCGAACGCACCGAGCGCGAGCGCACGGACGTTGACGCCGCGCAGCATCGCGGCCTCACGGTCCTCCGAGATACCCAGGAGCGCAAGGCCTGTCACGGTCCGCTTGCTGAACTGACCGAGCACCACCACCAGCACGACCGCCACCACGAGCAGGGCGATCTCCACGGGATAGGTGCGGCCACCGAGCAGGGTGATCGGTTCGTTGGACCCGAAGAACGGCACGGTCAGGGGTTCGCTCCCCCAGATCAACTGCGTCGCACCGCTGATCAGGGTCGCAACACCCAAGGTCGTGACCAGTTGGTTCTGGTGGTCTTTCACCGGCCGAACCGCGATGACTTCCTCGAGTCCGGCCAGGATCATCACCGTCACCGTCGCCATCACGGCGACGACGAGGACGGGCAGTTTCAGGGTCACCAGACCGGTGTAGGCGACGAAGGTGCCCACCATCATCAGCTGCGCCTGCGCGAAGTTGAAGGTGTTGGACGAGACGAAAACGATGTTGTAGCCGATCGCAACCAGCGTGTAGACGGCGCCCAGTGCGAGGCCAGACCAGAGAATGGTCATTTCTCCACTCCTCACGACGGTGCGGCCGCGAGGGCGGCCGCACCGTCAGCAATCAGGGGATCGATCAGGCGGCCGGGTTGCCGTACTGCCCGTTGAGCAACTTGCTCGGCGGCACGAACCGGTAGCCGTCGTCGGTCAGGTTCGGAGCGTGCGAATCCGCGGTGTAGTGGTAGCTCGGCAGGAACGCGGTCTTGGCGGTGTCGAGGACCTGCTGGTCCTCGAGAGCCTCCGCGAGCTTGGTTGCGTCCGAAGATGATCCGACCTTCGCGGCGGCCGCGGCGACGAGGCCGAACGGGTCGTAGTTGTCCGCCAGGATCAGCGTCGACGGGATCTGCCCCTTCGCCGCCATAGAGGTCACCATCGCGTTCACGGCGGTGTCGTTGGCGTCGAAAACGGTGCTCGGGAACATCTGCATGACGAGGTTCGCGGTGGCGGGAGTACCGAGCACGCCGTCGGGCGCCGGCTTGGCCACCAGCGCGGTGCCGGAGACCGAGGTGTTGCCGATCAGGGGGATGTTCCAGTCCAGGCGCTGCAGGCTGGTCAGCAGGTACCCGAGCGGCGCGCCGTAGGCATCGACCACGAGCGCCTGCGTGCCCTTGTTCTTGAGCGACTGGAGCTGCGCGGTCATGTCGAGGGCCGCGATGTCGTACTCCTCCGAAGCGGTGGCGCTGACGCCCTCCGACGCGAGCGAGGACGCCATCGACTTTCCGAAGGCCTCACCGTAGGCGCTGCTGCCGTGGATGACACCGACCTGCTGGTAGTTCTTGCTCTTCGCGTAGCGCGCGATCGATCGGGCGTAGTCGGCGGGCGAAGGCGAGAGATCGAAGTTCAGCGGGAATTGAGTTGGGTCCGAAGAGTTCTCGGTAGGACCGACGTTGAACGACAGAATCTTGCTCTGCTTGAGGATCGGCAGGGTCGCGGCCGACACCGTCGACGGGCCCGAATTCAGGTACAGGTCGGGCTTCGCGCCGGAGGCAACCGCCTCGCGCAGGTTCGACACCGCCCGCGTGGCATCGCCGCCGTCGTCGACCACGGTGAGTTCGACCTGGCGACCGCCGATTCCGCCGTTGGCGTTGATCGCCTCGGCGCCGGCCTTCGCGGCGAGGATCGAGGTCTGGGAGTTTGCTGCCAGTGCACCCTGGCCGCTCATGGCGCCGGTGACGAGCACCCGGTACGGGCCGTCGGATCCCCCCTCCGCTCCGGAACTCGATCCGGAGCAGCCCGCGAGCGCGACCGCGGAGACGGCGAGAGCGGCCACGAGAACGCGATGCCGATTGTTCATGCAGGTCTCCTCAAGTTGAATAAGCAAGCATTTGCTTGGGGAAGCGTAAGGGTGTGACCTAGCTAACGTCAACCTCGTTCCCGTGAGCTGGGATACGAAAGGCGTTAAACTGCAACACGTTTCAGAAATCTGCCTCCAGATACGACAACACGCTGGACACCATCCCTTGGTGCCCAGCGTGTTTCGTTGTCCTCGACCTCTACGCGGTCCCGGTCAGTTCCGGGACCGGACGGTCACTCGCCTGCTTCGATGATGTCGAATCCCTTGTAGCCCGCGGCCGCAACGTCGGCGATGATCTGGCCGTACACACCGAACCCGCCGAGGAACGGCATGAACACCCGCGGACGGCCGGGGATGTTCGCGCCCACGTACCAGGAGTTCGCGGTCGGCATGAGGGTGGCCGCGGCCCTGTCGGTGCACTCCTTCACCCAGTCCGCGACCGCTTCGGGCCGGGCCTCGATCGCCTTCGCGCCGTGCGCGTCGAGGTGGGCGATGGCGTCGGCCACCCAGTTCACGTGCAGCTCGGAGTGCAGCACCATGTTCGCGAGGACGGAGACACTGCCCGGCCCGGTCATGTTGAACAGGTTCGGGAACCCGGCCACGGACAGACCGAGGTAGGTCTGCGGTCCGGCGACCCAGGCTTCCTTCAGGGTCTCCCCGCCGCGGCCGACGATGTTGAGCTTGTCCATGGACCCGGTCATCGCGTCGAACCCGGTCGCCAGGACCAGGGCGTCGAGGTCGTAGCGCTCGCCGGTGGTCTGCACACCCGTGGCGTCGATGCTGTCGATCGGCGTCGCCTTGAGGTTCACCAGGTTCACGTTGTCGCGGTTGTAGGTCTGGTAGTAGTTCGCGTCCGTGCAGATCCGCTTGGTGCCGATCGCGTGATCCTTCGGAATCAGCAGCTCGGCGACCTCCGGGTCGTCGATGACCGCGCGAACCTTCTCCTCCCAGAAGACGCGGGCGGTGTCGTTCGCCTCGAGGTTGACCACCTGGTCGGGGAAGGTCTTGCTGAACAGCACGCCGCCGAGCCGCCACCGCTCCTCGTACGCGTCGCGCAGCTCCTGCTCGGACACCTCCAGCGCCGACTTGGGGTTGGCCAGGTGCGGGGAGCCGCCACCGCTCTGGAAGGACAGCGCCCGCCGCTCGGCGTAGTTCGCCTTCTGCCGAGCGCGGTCCTCGTCGGAGAGCGGCACGTTGCCGGCCGGCACGCTGTAGTTGGCGCTGCGCTGGAACACGTACAGCTGCTCCGCCTGCTCGGCGATGCACGGGATCGCCTGGATCCCGGAGGACCCCGTCCCGATCACGCCGACCCGCTTGCCGGTGAAGTCCACGCCCTCGTGCGGCCAGTGCGCGGTGTGGTACACACCGCCCTCGAACGAACCGAGGCCCGCGATGTCGGGGATGTTCGCATTCGACAGGGGTCCCACCGCGAGGACGACGAACCGCGCGGACACCGCGTCACCGGCGTCGGTACGCACCTCCCACCGCAGCGTCGACTCGTCGAGCACGATGTCGGTCACCCGGGTGCCGAACCTGATGTCGCGACGGAGGTCGAAGCGGTCCGCGACGTGGTTGGCGTACCGCAGGATCTCCGGCTGGGTGGCGTACTTCTCGCTCCAGTCCCATTCCTGCTGCAGCGCCTCGTCGAACGAGTAGGAGTAGTCGACGCTCTCGACGTCGCAACGCGCGCCCGGGTAGCGGTTCCAGTACCAGACGCCGCCCACACCGTCGGCTGCCTCGATCACCTGCACGCGCAGACCGTCGCTGCGGAAGCGGTGCAGCGCGTACAGCCCGGCGAAGCCCGCTCCGACGACGACGACGTCGACCTCGGACAGATCTGATCCCGCGGATGCTGGAATAGGGGCGCTCACGATGTCTGCCTTTCGCTGGTGACTACTGCGAATGACGCTATGGGCGTGCCCGCCCACCGACTACGGCCTCTCCCACTGACCGGACGACCACCGCCAGGCTCCCGTTCAGCGGACGGCGGCCGCCACGAACGAGGATGATGACCCTGGTGACCGGCGACGAAGACGGGTCGAACGCCCCGCACGAGGACCGTCCGCCCAGCCGCGCCAAGCGTTGGGAGTACGGCAAGTTCGGCGGCGAGCACGCGCCCGTGCCGGGCTGGTTGCGCCCGCACCTCGCCGAACCACGCTGGTCGATGATCGCAGTACTGCTGGTGGCGGTGATCCTGCAGCTGCTGCTGCCGGATTCGTTCGTGCTGCGGCCGCGCTCGGCAGCGCCCGCGATCGAGCTCGTCCTGTGCGTGATCCTGCTGATCGGCAATCCCGGTCCGGTGCACGACCGCCATCCCGCACTGCGCCCGATTTCCCTGGCACTGATCAGCGTCCTGGCCGCGACGAACGCGGTGTCCACCGTCCTGCTGCTCGACGCGATCCTCACCGGCAGCGTGGTGACGGCGGACAAGATTCTCGCGTCGGGCGCCTCGATCTGGCTGACGAACATCATCGTCTATGCGCTGTGGTACTGGGAGTTCGACCGCGGTGGCGCCGCCGCGCGCGCCGGCGTCCGCAGCCAGACCCCGGACTTCCTGTTCCCGCAGATGGCCGACGCCCGCCTGGACCCGGACTTCCGGCCGACGTTCCTCGACTACCTCTACGTCTCGTTCACCAACGCGACGGCGTTCTCGCCCACCGACACGATGCCGCTGTCGCGGTGGGCGAAGGTGCTGATGATGTCCCAGGCGGTCGTCTCGCTGGTGACCGTCGGCCTGGTCGCCGCGAGGGCGGTGAACATCCTTCCGAGCTGACCGGTCAGAACAGCGGGTCGTGGCGGATGTTCTCCGTCGGGGTGCCCTTGGCCTGCAGGCGGAACTTGGTGGTCTGGATCATCGACGCCGATCCGACGATCTGGATGTCGCGGTCGGCCCAGTCGCCGAACTCCGCCACCACCTCCCCGACCTTCCCGGTGATCCGCTGGTACATACCGGGCGGCGGGGTGGGGATCGGGTCGAAGTGCCACCACGGGTTGGTGTCCTCCTGGGACACCGGGATCACCGTGAGCCACGGGTTCGTCTGCGAGAGCTGCCAGAGTGTCTCGATGTCGTAGAGGTCGCACGGATAGGTGCCGGCCACGAACAGGTGCACGCGCGGGTTGTTGCCGCGCATGGCCATCTCCATCACCTGTGCGCGCAGGGGCGCGATACCGGTGCCCGACGCGATCATCAGCATGTCGCGCTCTCTGGTGCGGTCCACCCCGAGCGCGCCGAGCGGCGATCCGATGGCCCAGGTGTCGCCGAGGTTCGTCTGGCCGACCATCGCCGGGCTGACCCAGCCACCGGCGACACGGCGCACGTGGAACTCGATCTGACCCTGGTCGTTGGCCGGGATCGCGGGCGAGAGATAGCGCCACATCCGCGGGCGGCCGGGGACGCTGACGCTCACGTACTGGCCGGCGCCGTACTGCATCGGCTGGTCGAGCTGCAGCCGGACCACCGCGACGTCACGGAGCACCTGCTTGTGCTCGACGACGGTGCCGATCCAGGTCCGCGGGCCGGTCTCCGAGTTGGCGGCGGTCATCATGGTCGAGGCGATCAGGGCGATGGCCTCACGCCACGCGAGATCGACCTCCTCGGTCCAGATCTCGGAGCCCGCGAAGTTCTGCAGGGCCGTGATCAGGGCGTTGCCGACGGCGATGTAGTGCGCGTCCTCGACCCCGTACTTGCGGTGGTCGCGGCCCAGCTGGCCCAGGAACGGCAGGATCGACTCGGGCTCCTCGAGCTTGTCGATGACGTACGCGATCGCCCGGACCAGACGGTCCCGCTGGACGTCCATCGCGGCGGGGAAGAACTCTCGGGCCTCGGGGTTCCGCGCGAACAGGATCGCGTAGAACGACCTCGTCAGCTTCTCGGGACCGTCCTCGACGGCCGCGACGGCCTTGAACGTCGTCCGGACAAGCGAAATTGTCGTTGAGTCCACTGCAGAGTCCCCGTTCCGCACACAAACCGCGACCTGTCGCGTTCCGGCAGGTCGCGGGGCCCCTCACGGCGGTCGCCGATGGGTCGTTGGCGAGTCTAGGCGACGACCACCCTGGATGGAAAGGGACGGTGGCGGCATAGTCGTGAAAGAATCACATGTCACACAAGCACCAGTGGTTTCACGTGATACTGCCGGCGCCCACAGAGAACGGAGCCAGACAGCCGTGGCCATTTCCTTCGGGGAGGAATGCCTGCGTGACCGAGATGTCGCGTCCAGGCCTGCCCCCACTTCCGACGAACTCGACCGCCGACTACGCGAGTGCGCCGACTTCTTCGCGCAACCGGAGCTGGCGCACCTGTCGCCGTCGCGTGCTGCCGAAGTGCTCGACGAGTTCGCCCTCACCGGTCGGTACGAGCACACCGCCGAGGAACTGCTCGTCGGCGCGAAGCTCGCCTGGCGCAACCACGCGCGCTGCGTCGGCCGCAACCACTGGCGCACCCTCAAGCTGCTCGACGCACGGCACGCGGTGACCGCCGCCGCCCTCGCCGAGGCATGCTGGGAGCACCTGCGGATGGCCACCAACGGCGGCGCCCTGCAGTCGGTGATCACGATCGGACCCCGCCCACTGCCGGACGGGCGCGAGTACCGCATCGTCAGCCCCCAGCTGATCCGGTACGCGGGCTACCGCCAGGCCGACGGAACCGTCGTCGGCGACCCCTGGCACGTCGAGCTCACCGAGCAGGTGACGCGCCTCGGCTGGCAGGGCGAGGGGACCGCCTTCGACGTGCTGCCACTGCTCATCTCCGTCCCCGACGAGCCGCTCCAGTGGTTCGAGGTGCCACGGGAGCTGATCCTCGAGGTCCCGTTCGAGCATCCGAACTACAAGTGGTTCGCGAAGCTGGGCCTGAAGTGGCATGCGGTGCCCGCGGTCTCGAACATGGACCTCGAGATCGGCGGCCTCACCTACCCGTGTGCGCCGTTCAACGGCTGGTACGTCAGCACGGAGGTCGGGGCGCGCAACTTCTCCGACACCGACCGCTACGACATGCTGCCGACGATCGCCCGCAAGCTGCGGCTCGACATGAGTTCGGACCGGACGCTGTGGAAGGACCGGGCGCTGGTCGAGCTGAATCGGGCGGTGATCCACAGCTACCGGCAGGCCGGGGTGATCATGGTCGACCACCACACCGTCGCCCGGCAGTTCCTCGACTTCGTCGACCGTGAGGAGAAGGCGGGCCGCGCGTGCCCCACCGACTGGTCGTGGATCAACCCGCCGATGTCCGCGTCGCTGACGCCGACGTTCCATCGGCTCTACGACGAGCCGGACCTGGACGTGCGGCCGAACTTCGTGACCCGGACGACGGGTTCGGGCTGCCCGGTCGCCTGACCGGACTCGCGGCGAACCCTCGGTCGCTCACTCGAGCAGCCCTCGGCGCATCGCCTCGGCGACCGCCGCCGCGCGGTCGCCGACGCCGAGCTTCTCGTACAGCCGTTGCACGTGGGTCTTGACGGTGGACGGCGCGAGATACAGCTCACCGGCGATGGCCGGGATGCTCATTCCCCGCGCGATGTGCCCGAGTACCTCCTGCTCGCGGGCACTGAGCGCGGGGCCGGTGGGTTCCGCGCGCCGCCGCACCTCCCCCGCCAGCCCGACGGCCAGGTCCGCGGGCAGCACGTCACGGCCGCGCGCACAGTCCAGGACGGCGGCGACGATGGCCGAACGGGTCGACTCCTTGGGCAGGAAGCCCGCCGCCCCCTCCTGCAGGGCCAGGTACACGATCGCGGCCTCGTCGTGGGCCGACAGCAGCAGCACCCGCGTACCGAGATCGTCACGTCGGACCGCGGCCGCGACCTGGGTTCCGTCCAGGTTCGGCATTCGATAGTCGAGCAGGGCGACCTGTGGACGGTGCTCACGGATGAGCGCCAGCGCCGCGGCGCCGTCGTCGGCCTCGCCGACCACCTCGACCAGCCCGCTCCCGACCAGCGCGCGGACCACACCGTCGCGGAACATCGGGTGGTCGTCACCGACGACCACCCGCACCTTCTCGACGTTCGTTCCCCCGGACCCGAGAACGGCCATGTCCCAGCTTCTCACGCGAGCACACCCGTGAACAGGCGATTCGCCGGATGCGCCCGGCGACATCGGTGGGAGCGGGTCCCCCGATCGGGGGACGCGAATTCATCCGTCCCGGAGCCCGGTCGGCGGACAGACCCGACAACGCCGCGGACGGATAGTTGTCTCATCGCCTCGAGCGGCCGGCCAAGACAGAACCTCGTCGACCCTCCCGACCGCTCGGGCACCACGACCTCACGGCCCGAGGGGGCCGTCATGCACCCCGCGTGCGTGGCGGTCCCTTCACAGTCCAACTCAACTCGTCCGGACCGACACCACCGCAGGAGAATTCGCCATGATCATCACCCCGAGCCACCGCCTCGCCCGCTACGCCGTCCTCCCGGTCGCCGCCCTCGCCGTCGCAGGCACGGCCCTCGCGACGACGGGTGTCGCCGGCGCCGGCACGCTCCCCACCGACGGACCGACGATCGCGATGACGATCACCAACGCGACCGACTCGCCGATCGTGCTGCAGGGGTCGTCGAACCCGTACGGGCAGTGGATCAGTGCGCCGCGCGGCTTCGTCGCGCCGCACACCACCGAGATCGTCACCGCGCACAACACCGATCCGAACGGTGTCGGAGTGGACGTCACGTACGCGATGCCGGGCGGAGCCCATGCGGTGTTCGCCGCGAACAACTATCGCGGGGCCTCGTCGCTCGACGGCACCAGGATCACCGGCACCCCCGGTGCCTACGGCATCAACCCCACCCTGGACACCGGATACCCGAACATGAACGCCGGGTACATCCTGGTCGGGCACGCCTGATCGGCGCTCGGCCGCACCGGCACCACAAACGCGATCTCCCCGATGTCACACCGGTTCGACCTGAGCGAACGAATGTGACATTGGGGAGATGGGGGCGGAGGTTCAGCGCTGGTGGCGCGGCTTCCACACCACGAGCGCGTTGTTGCGGGGCAGGGGGACCAGGTCACGCCGGTAGCCGGCGCTGAGTTGCGCTATCTCCTGGGCCATTTCGGCGACCCTGCGCTGCAGACCCTCGACCTGGTTGGTGAGTTCGATGATGCGCTTGATCCCGGCCAGGTTGACGCCCTCGTCCTGGGACAGCCGCTGCACCTCACGCAGCAGCGCCACATCGCGCGGCGAGTACCGGCGGCCGCCGCCGGTCGTGCGGTGCGGGGTGACCAGCCCCAGCCGGTCGTAGTTACGCAGCGTCTGCGCGTGCATGCCTGCCAGCTCGGCCGCCACGGAGATGACGAACACCTGCGCGTCGGGGTCCGGTGGGGTATCCCGATTCGATTGTTCCGACATGGCTCACCTCCGTCGAATCGACTGAGCGGACATCACGCGCCCGCCCATCCCTCTCGGGGATTGAATCCGCTGGCCTTCTCCGCATCCAGGTATGCATGCAGGGCCGCGGTCGCATCGTCGTTCAGGTTCTGCGGCACCGCGACCTTCACGGTGACCAACAGGTCGCCCGCACCGCCGCCGCGCTTGGGTACGCCGCGCCCACGCACCCGCAGGATGCGGCCGTCCACGGTTCCGGGCGGCACCTTGACACCGACGCGGCCTTCGAGGGTCGGCACGGACAACGTGGTCCCGAGCACGAGCTCACCGAAGCTGACCGGGACGATGACCGTGAGATCGTCGCCGTTGCGGCCGAAGACCTTGTCCGACTTGACGTGAACGGTGACGTACAGGTCACCCGACGGCGCGCCGCGCAGTCCGGCCTCGCCCTGCCCGGCGAGGCGGATCTTCTGTCCGTCGCTCACCCCCGGCGGAATCCGGACGGTGATGCTGCGGGTGCGGTTCTGCACGCCGGTACCGTGACAGTCGGTGCAGGGGTCGTCGATGATCGAGCCGGTGCCCCGGCAGTCGTCGCAGGGTTCGCTGAACCCGAACGCGCCCTGGTTGCGGCTGACGATTCCGGATCCGTTGCAGCGCGGGCACACCCGCGGGCTGGTGCCCGGCTTCGCGCCACTGCCGTGGCAGGTGGTGCACGAGGCCGGACTGGTCAGGCGCAGCGGCACGGTCACGCCCGTCGCCGCCTCGCGGAACGGGAGGGTGGTCTCGGCCTCGACGTCCTTGCCGCGCTGCGGCCGGGACGGTGCGGCGGTGCGACCGCCCCGGCCGCCACCGAAGAGTCCGCCGAAGATGTCGCCGATGCCGCCCTCGGCCGCGCCGCCGGCGCCGCCGAACAGGTCACCGATGTTGAATTCGCCGCCGCCGAATCCACCTCCACCGGTGGAGTACTCGGCGCCGGGCGGGAATCCGCCGCGACCGAAGCCGCCACTGGCGAACAGTCGCCGCGCCTCGTCGTACTCCTTGCGCTTGGCCGGGTCCGAGAGCACGGCGTTCGCCTCGCTCACGGCCTTGAAGCGCTCCTCGGCGGCGGTGTCGCCGGGGTTGGCATCGGGATGCAGGTCCCGAGCCAGCTTTCGGTAGGCCTTCTTGATCTCGTCGGCCGAGGCGTCGGAGGAGACGCCCAGGTCCTTGTAGAAGTCCTTCTCGATCCACTCCCGTTGGCTCACCGGGCGTCTCCTCCTCTCGTTGTTTCCTGTGTACCTACTGCTCGGACTCCGACGGCGCAGGCTCGCCGTCGGTCACCGTGACCATCGCGTGCCGCAGCACCCGATCCCCGAGCCGGTATCCCTTGCGCAGGACGGTGCCGAGCACCGGGTGGTGTCCGTCGCCCTCCATCTGCACGGCCTCGTGCAGATCCGGGGCGAACTCGTCGCCCTCGTCGCCGAACGCGACCAGTCCGATGCCCTCGAACACGCTGGAGAGCTTGTCCGACAACGCCTTCAGCGGACCCGTTTCGAGGTCACCGTGGGCGCGGGCCCGGTCCAGGTCGTCCGCGACGTCGAGGAACTTGGTGACGATCGCGACCTTCGTGTTCTCGACCGCCTCGGCCTGCCGGATCTTGAACTTGCGCAGGTCGTTGGCGTGGTCGGCCTTCGCGTAGCCCAGGTCCTTGACCGCCTGGTCCCGCTCCACGATGGCCTTGGCGAGTTCGTCGACCTCGATCTCGGCCGCGGCCCCGGCCGCCGC